>JASEHN010000299.1 GCA_030018715.1 Thermodesulfobacteriota bacterium
TTGATGATTTGCAGGTGCCAGAGCCGGGCGAAGATTAAGGAGAAAGCTACGATGATGACAATGTTGGCATAAACAAAGGCCGGGTTGGTTTCAGAGGTGCCGTTTTTATCCAGTTTCAGTTTCATGTTTAGGCTGCCGGCGGCAAAGGTTTCAATCCCGGAAGGGCAGTGATTTTTTTAAAAAGTCCGAAAAGGGGCCAGCAGGCGGCACAAGTAATCATGGCCTGAGGCAGAATCCAGCTAAGCGCCGGAAGAGAAAAACTTTCCATTATTCCTAAGGTGGGGGGCAGGAGAATCAGGAGGAAAAGCTGGAAGGCCACGGCCAGGGCAACCAGGCCCATCCGGGCCGCGACCGTCTCCCCAATAATCAAGACTTTACCCAGGAGCTTGATAAGAAAGAAAATGCCCAGGTAGATTAGGAGAAAGAGGCCGAGAGGACTACCCGAAAAAGCATCATAAAAGAGGCCACAGGAAAAAACCAAAACCGCCCCGGTTATCCGAGAGGGAGAAGCGCCCAGATAGGCTATAAAAATTAACATCAGGTCCGGCTTCAAAAAACCGGGAAAGATCTCGCTTATCACCGCTGACTGGAAAATAGTCAAAAAATAGGAAATGAGCAGAAGGATTAGAAAACGAAACATGGTCGGTTTTACCCCTAACTGTAAAGACCTTCCGCCACAAATTCAACGCGGGGGAAGGTAAAGTAATGCTTAAAACAGGAAGCGAGATTTTTAGGGATGGAACCTTTGCTGCTTAAAATATAAATTCGCGGAGGGGCGAAAAAAATTTCATCCGCAATCTTCTGAATCGGCGCTAACGGCTCTATTGCTTTAGTTCTTCGGGAAAGCCGCTCGGCCTCGAAAATGGGGACGATCTTGTCCATCAGGCGTAATTCTGTGTCCACAAAAAAAAGGGCGACCTGGGGGATTAAATCCTGCATGCGGCTAAAAAACTCATGAACCTCGACGCCTTCGATGTTTTTCGGGGGAGAAGATTTGACTTCCAGGTAGAGCAGGCGGCCTTCCAGGGAAGCGATGACGTCGTAGTCTCCGCCGAAGCTGGTTCCTTTACAACGCAGTCCGTAAAGGGCAGGGCAGGAGAATTCTTTCCGCAGCATTTCAGCCATGAACCACTCGAGGGTGGCCCCAAGGCTGGCTGTGTTGAGCGGCCACAAACGATATTTGTTTCTCCCAACAGATTCCACCAGACCCAGTTCGATGAGAAAGCGAACATATTTCTTCCCGGTTTCCGGAGAAGAAAAACGAACAACCTCGGAAATCATGAAGGGGCCTTTGCGGAGAAGTATCTCCCGGAGAAAGAGGCGGAAGGAGTATTTTTTGAATAGCTCATAAAATTGTTCTCTTTCTTTTTCCCGAAAAGCAGGAGGGAAGATGAGGTGGTGAGCTGGATTTTCGCGGTAGGGGGCCAGCCCGCGTCGCCTCAACATTCCTCTCAATTCGGATAGGCCATGCGCACCGCTTTCCTTTAGAGATTGCACATCTTCGCGTAATGCCCGGATTTCTTTTTGCAGACGTTTAAGGATGAGATGAATTTCTTTTTCTGTCATGATAAAGAAAGTGTAAGTGTAAATTTCAGGTGAGTGGATAAAAGACGATTATAACAATTCACACTATTTTTCTTAATATACAATAACTTAGGAGGAAAAACAAGCGATTCATTTTTTCCAGAATTCCGGGATCAGCAGGACCAGAAGGGTGTAAATTTCCAGGCGCCCCAGGAGCATGCAGACAATTAAAATCCATTTTGCGGCTATGGAGAGGTGGGCAAAGTTTTCCGCAGGGCCCACAGTCCCCAGGCCCGGGCCTACGTTGCCGAGGGTAGTGGCGACCGCAGAGATCGAGGTCAGCAAGTCTGATCCCAGCATGGATAGCGCCAGAGATGCTACGGAGAAGATGAGAAGGTATAGGAAAAAGAGGCCCCAGATGCCGCTTAGCGTATCCGGTGAAATGACTTTCCCGCCCATCTTGACCGGAAGCACTGCCCGGGGATGGACGAGCTTGCGGAGTTCTTGGAACCCCTGTTTCAGCAGGATATAGATGCGCACGCACTTGATTGCTCCACCCGTAGAGCCTGCACAACCTCCGATAAACATCAGGATAAGGAGCAGGTACTGGGAGAAGATCGGCCAATTTTCGAAATCAGCGGTGGTAAACCCAGTGGTAGTCAAGATGGAAACCACCTGAAAAATGGCCAGGCGGAAGGCCTGATAAAACTCCTTCTGGATATTCAGCCATAAGTTTAAAGAGATGAAAAAGGTTGCCAACAGAACTACAGAGATGTAAAAACAAAATTCTGTATCCCGCCATAAAACTTTTACATTCCCTTTCAGAAACCGGTAGTGCAGGGCGAAATTGGCTCCGGCCAGAAACATAAAGAATGTTATGGCATACTCGAGAAAAGGGCTTTGATAAAATTCGATGCTTTGGTTCTTGGGTGAGAACCCGCCTGTGGCCATGGTGGAAAAAGTATGACACAAGGCATCGAAAAGATTCATGCCGCCAAGAAGCAGAGTGAGGACCTCGGCTGCTGAAAAAAGAACATAAACTTCCCACAGAATGCGCGCTGTTTGGGCGATCCGGGGCCGCAATTTATCGGCGGTGGGTCCCGGAACTTCGGCCCTATAAAGCTGCATTCCCCCAACTCCCAGGAAAGGGAGGATAGCCAGGGAGAGGAGGATGATGCCCATCCCGCCCAGCCACTGGGTCAGGCTTCTCCAGAAGAGTAGGCCATGGGGATGTTTTTGGATGTCGGTGAAGATGGTTGACCCGGTGGTGGTAAAGCCGGAGGCTGCTTCAAAGCAGGCATCGGTCAGCGATTCCAGCGCTCCGGTGAAAAGATAAGGAAGGGCCCCAAAAAATGCAGCATTTATCCAGCCCAGAGCGACGATGGCGAAGCCATCGCGGTGAGTGAGTTCCCGGTGGGACCTCTTGAAGATGAGCATCATGAAAAGGCCGCTTAGCGCTGTTGCAGCGATAGATAGAAGGAAACCCCGGGCATGAGGCTCACCGTAAATCCAGTTTACCAACAGGGGGAGGACCATGGTTCCGGCCAGGATCAGGTTTAAAAATCCCAGCAGGTTTAGAAGGGTGGAAAAGGACACGTTTACCAGTACTCCAGCTTAACCATCAAGGCTTTTTCCACTTCGGGGATGGCTGTGGTCAGGGCAAAGATCATCACCCGATCCCCGGGCTGAATCACCGTCGATCCATCGGGAATGATCACTTCCGAACCCCGAACCAATGCTCCGATGATAGCTTCCTTGGGAAACTTGATTTCCCTAAGTGGCCGGCCTACAAGGTCGGAGGTTTCCAGGGCAATGACTTCAAAGGCTTCGGCGTTTTCCTCAGGTAGGGAGGAGACGGAGAGGACTTTGCCGCGGCGGATGAACTGCAGGATTTTATTGACGGCAGCCAGCCGGGGGCTGATAACCACATCGATTCCAATGGAGTGAACAAGCCGCGAGTAGGCCACTTTGTTGATCAAGGTCATAACCCGGCGGGTGCCCATTTTTTTAGCCAGCAAAGAGATCATGACATTGTCCTCATCGTCTTCGGTAACAGCGATGAAAATATCCATTTCGCTCACGTTTTCTTCAAGGAGGATGTCTTGGTAGGTGGCATCCCCCCGGAGAACGATCGCCTTGCGGCATTTTTCGGCGATTTCCATACAGCGGGCTTCATTCGGTTCGATGATCTTCACCTGGATTCCCCGTTCTTCCAGGCTTTTGGCCAGCTGCAATCCGATCAGTCCGCCCCCCAGGATCATTACCCGCTTGATGGCTGTATAGTTGTTTCCAAAAATCTTCAGCGCTTCACGGGTCACCTTCAGCGGCATGACGGCAAAAAGAAGGTCATTAGCGGCCAGGACATTATGCCCTTTGGGGATGACGACGCTGTCACCTTTTTGGATGGCCGCAATCAATATGTTGGATTGGGGGTGCATCTCCCTTATTTCAGCCAGTCTTTTACCCACCAGGGGACTCTCCGGAGATAAAGGGAGGCCGACCATGCGAATCTGCCCTTCGGCAAAGTCCACCACTTCCACCGCTCCGGGAACTTCCATGAGCTTTAAAAGCATCTCCACCACTTCATGGTCCGGGTTGATTACGAAGTCGATGTCCAGGTGTTCCTTGTCAAAAAGCGGGAAAAGGTAAGAGTATTCGGGGTCGCGCACGCGAGCGATCTTGATGGGCACGCGGTCCTGAACGCCGGCGACCAAACAGGAAATCATGTTGACTTCGTCGCTGTTGGTTACGGCGATGATCATTTCCGCTTCGGAAATCCCGGCCTGGCGGAGCAGGCTGATGCTCCCCCCGCTTCCATGGATGGCCTGAACGTCGAGGGTGCTCTGAACGCGGCGGATCTTCTCCGGGTCGCGGTCAATAACCACCACATCTTTCTTTTCCTGAGACAGGCGGTAAGCCAGATGGTACCCGACTTCCCCTGCCCCGATGATGATGATGCTCATCTACTCTTTCTTTCCCTGGGGATAGAATTCTTCTGCCCTGATCGTATAGGAATTTCCTTTTTTGACTTTAGTCCGCCTTAGGCAGATCACTTTTAGACACTTGACACTTATCCTTTACTTTTTCATAATTATAGTTTTAAAACTCTGTGATCTCTGTACTACTAACGTGCAACATCTTGAAATTTTGTTAAGCAAAATTGATTCG
>JASEHN010000300.1 GCA_030018715.1 Thermodesulfobacteriota bacterium
CGGCCGTAGCTGAAGACGTGGACCGGGTTCTCAGCGGTCAACCGGCATTGCGTTTCGTCAACTTTGCATTGCCCAAAAAATTAAATTAGCCACAGAGGTCACAGAGATCACAGAGTTTTTAAAACCATGATTAAGAAAAAGTAAAAAGGAATTAGCCAATAAGATAAATAAAATGCACGACCGATAATACATTGGATTTTTTTTGAATTGGAGTAAATAATTTTCTGTGCCTATCTGCGCAAATCTGTGGTCTAAATAAAACAAAAAAAGAAAGAGAGAGGAAGATGGCTAAGAAATACGTTTATTTTTTTGGCGCGGGAAAGGCCGAGGGAAACAGCAAAATGCGCAACCTTCTCGGCGGCAAAGGCTGTGATCTGGCCGAAATGACCAATCTGAAGATCCCGGTCCCCGCAGGTTTCACCATTACTACGGAAGTTTGCACAGCTTACTACGAAAATAAAAAGAAATACCCGGCGGGCTTGAAAGAGCAGGTACAAAAGGGATTGAGCGGGGTAGAGAAAGCCATGGGGGCAAAATTCGGGGATCCCCAAAATCCCCTCCTTCTCTCCGTGCGCTCGGGAGCCCGGGTCTCCATGCCCGGAATGATGGACACGATCCTCAACCTCGGGCTTAACGACAGAACAATACGGGGTCTAATCGAAAATTCCAACGATCCCCGGTTTGCCTACGATTCCTACCGCCGTTTCATCCAGATGTATAGCGACGTAGTCCTGGGGGTCGACCGGGAAAAGATGGAAGAAAAGATCCACGAAAAGAAACAGCAAAAAGGGGTGAAGCTGGACATAGAGCTTACCGCCGAAGATTGGAAGGAATTGGTCGCTGAATTCAAAGGGATCGTTCAGAAAAACACCGGAAAGGCTTTTCCGGAAGACCCGGAAAAACAGCTCTGGGGCGCGATCGGAGCGGTCTTTGAATCCTGGGATACTCCCCGGGCTATCACTTACCGGAAATTAAACAAAATCCCCGAAGATTGGGGTACGGCCGTGAACGTTCAGGCCATGGTTTTCGGAAACATGGGCGGGGAAAGCGCCACGGGCGTTGCCTTCACCCGCGATCCGGCCACCGGAGAAAAAGCCTTCTTCGGAGAGTTTTTGCCCAATGCCCAGGGAGAAGACGTGGTAGCCGGTACCCGCACGCCTCAACCTATAAACAAGTCCCCGAAGAACGATCCCACTCTTCCTTCCATGGAAGAAACCCTGCCAAGAGTTTATAAAGAATTAGAGAAGATTTATAAGCGGCTGGAGAAGCATTTCAAGGACATGCAGGATATCGAGTTCACCGTCCAGCAGGGAAAACTCTGGATGCTCCAGACCCGTTCGGGAAAACGCACGGCCTTCGCCGCCCTGCGCATCGCCGTGGAGATGGTCGAAGAAAAATTGATCGACAGGAAGACCGCCCTCCTGCGCATGGACCCGGATTCCTTAAACCAGCTTCTGGCGCCCATCTTCGACCCCCAGGCCAAAAGTGAAGCCATCAAATCAGGAAGGTTCTTGGCCAAAGGCCTGAACGCCGGGCCGGGAGCAGCCTGCGGCAAAGCGGTTTTCACTCCGGAGCGAGCCATGGATCTGGCCAGGCTGGGGCAAAAAAGCGTACTCGTCCGCATTGAAACGTCTCCGGAAGACATCCACGGCATGAATGCGGCCGAGGGAATCCTGACTTCCCGTGGCGGAATGACCTCCCACGCCGCTCTGGTGGCCCGGGGCATGGGCAAACCCTGCGTGGTCGGCTGTACGGCCCTGAACGTCGATTATGCCCAGGCGGCCATGGAAGTGAACGGCCGGACCGTTAAGGAGGGGGATTTCATTTCCATTGACGGCACCACCGGCGAGGTTATTGAGGGTGATCTGGCCACCAGCTCTTCGGAAATCGTGCAGGTTTTAATCGAAAAGAAAATTCCTCCCAAAAATTCCCTGATCTATCAGCAATTTGTAAAATTAATGTCCTGGGCTGATCAGGAAGCCAGACTGGGTGTGCTTACCAATGCCGATACTCCCCGCGACGCCATGGCTGCCCGCCTCTTCGGGGCTAAGGGAATCGGCCTCTGCCGCACAGAACATATGTTCTTCGAGTCCGAACGCATTGCCGCAGTGAGAGAGATGATTCTTGCGGATACGGTGGAAGAACGCCGCCGGGCCCTGGCCAAAATTCTACCCATGCAGAAAAATGACTTTGCGGGTATCTTCCGGGCCATGGGCGGATACCCGGTGATTATCCGCACCCTCGATCCACCTTTGCACGAATTTCTACCGCATACCGACCAGGAAATTGCAGAGCTGGCCGAGGAGATGGGCGTTCCTTTCAAAACTCTTAAAGAACGTTCGGAAAGCCTGAAGGAAGCCAATCCCATGCTGGGCCACCGCGGTTGCCGGCTGGGCATCAGCTACCCTGAGATAACGGAGATGCAGGCCCGGGCTATCTTTGAAGCCGCCTGTGAGGTAACTAAAGAAGGCATAAAGGTAATTCCCGAGGTCATGATACCCCTGGTGGGGCACGTCAATGAGCTCCGCAGCCAGAGACAGATCGTTGACCGCGCGGCCAAAGAGGTCCTGGCTCAAACCGGCACAAAAATAAAATACATGATTGGGACCATGATTGAACTTCCCCGGGCCGCTATCACTGCCGATCAGATCGCCACGGTGGCCGATTTCTTTTCCTATGGGACCAATGACCTGACCCAGACGGTATTCGGCCTCTCGCGCGATGACGCCGGGAAATTCCTCCCCTTCTATCGCGAGACCGGGATTCTGGAGACCGATCCCTTTGTCTCGATCGACCGCCAGGGCGTGGGTGAAGCCATGCGCATTGGCGTAGAAAAGGGCCGTAAGTCCAATCCGAAACTGGAAGTGGGGATTTGCGGAGAGCACGGAGGCGATCCCTCCTCCGTTGAATTCTGCCACATGATCGGGCTGGATTATGTTTCCTGCTCGCCCTACCGGGTGCCCATTGCCCGCCTGGCCGCCGCTCAGGCCGCCCTGACTTATCCAGGAAAAGGGAAGAAGTCAGCCGTCAAATCCTTAGACTGAAAAAGCGGAGAAGTTACTATGTTTAAAAGAGCCGTAAAAATCGTCGAGGCCAGGATGGGCCTTGTTTCCAACAATGAGAAGCTCATTACCGAACCCAGATATTTCGAAGGCCAGGTCATGGAATCCCTGCTCACGAACATTCACTCCATTGCCCCGATCCCCTTCAGCGACGACCTGGATTCCTACTTTGTCGTAATCGACGAACCCAACATCCAACCCCAGGTTACAGCGACGCCTAAAGTGCTCACAGCCACCGGAGATTTTACCCGTTACGAGAAGGAGTGCTCGGACAATCGCTACTCCCTCTTCGGAAACCTGGGCCTTTTCTTCAAGTACCTTTTGGCCACCCTGGAACGGTATCACGGTATTTACAGCTTCCACGCCAGTTCCATGTACAGTCCGAGCCGCGATACCCTTCTTTTGGTTGTCGGGGGGGCCGGAGCCGGGAAAACGGTCTTTCTGCTCAAGGGACTGGAAGACGACTGGAGGATCTTCAGCACCGAGATGACCCATTTCCGGATCACTGATAAAGGGTACGAGTTTTATATGGGATCTCTCTACGACAACATCCGCCTGGGAAATTTAATCTACGATTTCCCCAGGGCCAATGAAAAATTGAAAGTGGAGATCCCTCCCGGGGTGAGCGACGTCTGGGGGCACAAGATCGCCATCGATATGGGACACATCGCTGCTGCGCCCCGCTATCTTAACCCGAGGGTGACTGTCGTGGATGCCCGGATCGAATCGGGCCGGGATGCTCCCATCGTAAAGACCGTCAGCCGCAAAGAAAAAATCGTCAAGATATTATTTGACAACGCTACTGAAAAACTTGGCCCTACGCTGGTCTTTTACGATGTCATCCCGGTAGAGAGTTTTGATGCGCCGGACCTGATGAGCCGGCGGCTGCAAACCATGCAGCGCTTTGTCGCAGAAGTAAAGCTGAACCCGGTTAAATCAGTTCTGGCCGGGGCAAAAAATTGTATGGAGGGAATTTAAAATGGGGGTTAAAGCTTTTGATGGTGTATTTGAAATGCCCGTGCCGGGGAGAATCGTGAAACCCCGCAAGGAAGGCATAACCATGATCATCGACAAAGGGTTAGGCCTGGCTGCCACCCAGGATCTGCTCGATTCCGCCGCCGATGTCATCGATTTTATCAAATTGACTTTCGGCACCAGCGCCTTTCTGGATATTGATTATCTGGCGGAAAAGGTGGATATGGTCAAGGACGCCGATATCTGGATCTGCCCGGGTGGAACTTTCCTGGAAGTCTCCGTATGGCAGGGGAACTACCAGAAATATCTTAAGCGTTGCAAGGAACTGGGGTTCAATGCTATCGAGGTTTCTGATGGAACGATCGAGATCGATCTGAAGACAAGGGCCGACTGCATCAAGCGGGCCGTGGATATGGGTTTTCTGGTGGTCTCCGAAGTAGGGAAAAAGGATCCCGATGAAAAGGTAGCCACAGCCAAACTGCATGAAGAGATCGCCGCCGACCTGAAAAACGGCGCTTTCAAGGTCATCGTGGAAGCCCGCGAGGCGGGAAAAGGGGTAGGAATTTACGACAAGGACGGCAAGCCCAAGGATGATGAGATCGAGGCTATCATCAAAGGGG
>JASEHN010000301.1 GCA_030018715.1 Thermodesulfobacteriota bacterium
CCGAGTTACTTCTTTCATCTGCTCTCTACTCTACTGCCCTCTGTGGCTAATTTAAAACCCGAAACTTGAAACTTGCTTTCTCTTCAGGCTTTTTCTTTTTTCTCGGCCTTCTTCAACCAGGAATAAACCGGGGGAAGTTCCGTTATCTCCGGCTCCGTGACCACATCCAGAAAAACAGGGGCCTGAAGGGCAAAAGCCTGATCTAAGGCCATTTCCAATTCCTGGGGGTTTTCAATATGAAAGGCCTTGAGCCCAAACCCCTGGGCAACCAGAGCCATATTTCCGGAAGTAAAGTCAACCGACTGGAACTTGCCCTGGCAATGCAAAGCTTGCAAGGCCTTGATCCAGCCGAAACACCCGTTATTAAAATGGATCAAAACAGCCGGAATATTCAAGCGGACCAGGGTTTCCAGCTCTCCGGCGGACATTCCCAGGCTGCCGTCCCCGAAAAGAGCAATGACCCGGGTTCCCGGGCGAGCATAAAAAGCGCCAACCGCAGCGGGAATGGCATAACCCAATCCTCCAAAAGAACGGGGGATTAAAAACCGTGATCCCCCACCCTGTAATTTCAAAAAACGGGTGATATAAGGTGTGGGGGTACCGGCGTCGGCGATCACAATAGCCGGCTCGGGAAGCCGTTGGTTTAAAGCCTGGATGATCCGCTGGGGTTTGACAGGAACGGCATCGGAGCAAAGCGCCGCCTGAGAATCTTCCCAGAAAAGCGCTCGTATGCGGTTAAGATCATCCATCCAGGGAGATAGCTTGCGCGGCTTTCCTTCTTTTATTAATAAATTTACCAGGTCTTTGAGGACGAGCTTAGCATCACCGGCTATGTCCAGGGTATTGGCGAAGTTATTGGACAACTGCAGAGGATCCAGGTCGATTTGAATTATGTTCCGCGTGGGCTGGTAGGAAGGCAGGGTCCAGCGAATAGTAGAGACGGAGCCTCGTTTGCAGCCGATATATAAAAGCAGGTCGGCTTCTTCTACGGCCTGGTTGGCATAAGGGTGAAAACCATTATCTCCCACCACTCCCAGGGCGAGGGGATGGTCGTCCGGCATAATTCCCTGGCCGGAAATCGTGGTGACCACAGGAGCAGCCAGCCATTCCGCAAGGGCCATAATTTCCGGCCCGGCCTGGGAATGGTTGGCTCCGCCCCCGGCAATAATCACCGGCCGGATGGCTTTCAAAAGATAACCCACAGCCTCTTCGAGGACCTTTTGACTGCTGCGGGTGCGGTAGGCCGGGTAGTCAATACACTCCGTTTCAGCAAAGATCGTTTGCCTGCCGGGTTGATATTCTCCGGTCATGATTTCTTGGGGAAAAGCCAGGTGCACAGCCCCTGGCCGGCCTGTGGTCGCTACCCGGAAGGCCCGGCGAAGGGTTTCGGGAATTTTATCTGTCTGTTTTAAGAAGCTGGACCATTTGGTGATCGGTTCAAAAAGCTTGTGGTGGTCGAGAGCTGTGATCGCTCCCCGCCCTTCGTCCGCCAGGGAAATGTCCGAGGTGAAAAGGATCACCGGGATGGACGAGGAATTAGCTTCAGCCAGGCCGGGCAAGGAATAAAGCGCGCCAGCTCCGCTGGGGCACTCACAGATTCCTGGTTTGTAAGCGATACGAGCGTAAGCATCAGCCATGAAGCCGGCGGAACGTTCATCGCGAGCCATGACGTGTTGAATCTTCGGCGCCGCGTCATAAATGGCTTCATAAAGCGGCAGGCTCGTGTCTCCCGGGACTCCGAAGATTACTTCCACCTTGTACTCCAGAAGCATCTGCATTAAAACTTCCGCGCCCTTCATCTCTGACCTCCTTCCTTTTTATTAATCCGGGTTTAGGCCATGTTGAGTCGTAACGGTTTTCCTCTATAATTTTCGTAAATCATTCACAGGTTGTTCTTTTTAACTGTTTAAGATGGTGCGGAGTAGTTAGATAGAGACGTTTATTTTCAACCGTCAGAACCAGTCCGGCTGATTGGCCGTAGTTTAGCAAATTCATTCTGCAATTGGAAGGGTCATAAAATGGAAGCAAAGGGACGGTCATGAAAATATAATTTTCATTTCATTATCAGATGTGATATATATTTTGCCTCGGAGATCGCGGATCGACGCGCCTGTTGCCTTGCAGCACATAAGTTAATTGTATAGGAATTTTTTTTTAGTAACAATTTAGCGTTTTGAAAAGGCCTGCCCAGAAATCCCTCCCGACCTCCCTTTTGCAAAGGGAGGAGAGGTTTTTTATTGGAATTCGATAAAAGATTCAGCCTTTCCCCCTTTGAAAAAGGGGGATGAAGGGGGATTTGACAGCTTTTCAAATGGCTAAACCGTTACCCTTTTTTAACTTTAGGCACTTTAGCTCACTTTAGTCACTTAACTTGTCGTGGAATTGAGAGGAAATTTAATGGAAAAGACGGCGGATATTGTGATCATCGGTGGAGGCATCATCGGGGTCAGCGTCGCCTATTATCTGGGAAAGATGGGGGCGAAAAATATCGTGGTCTTCGAAAAGAATCTGATCGGCGAGGGATCGACAGGCCTTTGTGCAGGTGGAATACGAAGACAATGGTCCACGGAAATCAATATGCATTTCGCCATGAAGTCTTTTGAAGTCTTCCAAAATTTTGAGGATGAATTTGGAGCCTCTCCTGAGTTTCATCAAATTGGATACCTCTTTCTGGCCAGGGACGAAGAAGAACTTAAGACCTTCACGAAAAATATCGAAATACAGCATCGATTCGGTGTTCCCTCCCAACTCCTTACTCGAGACGAGATCAAGAAGGAATGGCCCTTTCTCCAAACGGAGGATATCTTTGGAGGGAGCTATTGCCATACAGATGGATATGCCGGACCCTATGAAGTCACCTCTGCTATTGCCAAAGGGGCAAGACGCTACGGAGTTAAATTTTTTGAAAAAACGGAAGTGACGGCGATCGAAGTGCAGGGAACCCACATCGTCTCCGTGACCACCCCATCAGGACGGGTTGAGACTCCAATCGTAGTCAATGCCGCCGGCCCTTGGGCGGCCAATGTTGGAAAACTGGTAAGGGTTGAAATCCCGGTCAACCCTATCCGACGCCAGCTCTTCGTGACAGATACCTTTAAAGGAATTCCACCCTCTGTTCCCCTCACCATTGACTACAAGCAAAACTTTTATTTTCGCAGAGAAGGAGAGTTGGTCCTCCTGTCTGGTCCTCAAGATCAGGAGCCCAGTTTCAACCTGACGACCGATTTCGATTCCATGGTGGAGACGGCAGAGAAGGCCACCCATCGAGTTCCGGTCTTCAGAGAGGCAAGGATCGCCAGGGGTTGGGCGGGGCTATATGAGATTTCTCCTGATAACCATGCTATTTTGAGTAAGGTTCCAGAAGTCGAAGGTCTGATCCTGGCCGTCGGGTTCAGCGGCCATGGGTTTCAGCATGGACCTTTAGCAGGCATGGTCATTGCCGAGCTCATCTTGAATGGAAGGGCCGATACTATCGACATCAATCCTTTGAAACTGACACGCTTTAAGGAAGGAAAGGCGATAAAGGAATCCCTCATCGCTTTTAAGGACTAAAGGACAAAAGTGCATATATATGTTTAGAATAACTTAACGTAGTAGTTCTAATACAAACTAAACGAAGGAGAACGGGGTTCCTATCCCTTTCTCAACCGCTTTCTGGTGGACTTCAAAGGCGCAACCCACATCAAGACTCCCCATACCAATAGGTACGGCGAGGATATTCTCATCATCTCTTTCGCGCCCCTTCTTCTGGCCAGCCAGGATCTCACCGATTTCAGCGTAGATGTTCTTCTCCCCCAACTTGCCCGCTTCCACGAGCTTTGCCAGTTCTCCTCGGTACCTCGTCTGAGCCCAACTGTCCACGACGATCTTGTCTGCCGAAAGAACTACCTCAGGATCCAATTCCTGATAGGAGCCTGCTGAAACCACAAGGCTGCCCTTCTCCAACCATTCTTTCCGGACGAGGGGTTCATCCGCAATGGTGACTGTGACGATAATATCTGCACCCTCTACGACTTCCTTATAGGATTTTTTCGGCAATATGTTCAAACCCAACTCTGCCTTCATTTCATGAACATACTTCTCTAAAACGTCTTCCTTAATATCAATCACCCGGACTTCCTGTAGCTTGAAGACATGATTCAGAGCCTTAAGGCTCATGCGACCCTGGACGCCTGCTCCGAGTATTCCAAGGATAGAGGAATCCTTTCGGGCCAAGCACTTGGCACAAATCGCCATAGCAGCTCCAGTCCGAATGGCTGTGATGTAAGCTCCGTCCATGGCAGCGATAAAAGTCCCATTTTTCGGATTGAGCAAAAGAATCATAGCTGTGACAAAAGGGAGTCCGAGCTTGTAATTATCTTTGAAGACCCCGGCCCATTTGATGCCAGCAATGTCCACACCACCAAGGTAGGCAGGCATTGCGCTCATAGCAGCTTTATAAGGAGGCCATGGGCGATGTTCTCCAAGGTCAAGAGTGGTTTTAGGTGGGATGACCACTTTTCCCTCTCCATGGGAGCGGTAAACCTCTTCGACAATTCTTATGACAGTGGGCATGTCGAGAAGGGACTTGACCTGTTCTTGAGTAATCAATAACGTCGATTGATTCATAGAAGACTCCTTATTTTGGGGTCATTGTGGGGTCATTGGATAAATGA
>JASEHN010000302.1 GCA_030018715.1 Thermodesulfobacteriota bacterium
GTGAAAACCGGAGTCCAGAGAATTGATAACTATTTGAAAAGACTGGATTCCGGCTGGAGTTTATCCCGATGAAAATCGGGGCCGGAATGACGGAAAACAGCATTTCGATACTTTTTAGGAGATCATCAACATTAGTAGTACAGAGTTTTGCATATAGTAAATGAATAATTGTAAATTACTTTTCTTACCATTAAGGCTTGGCCCTTTTTTCTTCTTTGATTAATTTATTATTCTCTGTGATCTCTGTGACCTCTGTGGCAATAAAATCTAAAGAGATTTCCTTCATGACCATTTCCACAACCCGGGGAATCGCGGCTTCTACTTCCGGGGAAAGGTCTGTTCCCCAGGAAATTTCCTTGGGCTGGATGCCCAAGATGACCACTTCCTCCGGGCAATGCCCCAGAGCTCTGGCCAGATCCAGGACTTCCATGAGGCCGACATCATGAGCGGAGAATTTTCCTCCTCCGGCCAGGTCCTTTACATTTTCCGGGCTGACGCGGACAACCGTGCCGGGCTTAAGCTTCATCTCCGCGGCGTCTATCAACACTAATTTGGCGGCTCCCTCGAAAAGATCAAGAAGGCCAAGGCCGGCCACGCCTCCGTCAATTACTTCAACTCCGGGAGGCAGGTCTTTCTTTTGCAGCTCCTGGGCCGCATGTATGCCCAGGCCTTCATCTTTGAGCAAAAGATTTCCCACTCCGATGACTACGATCTTCGCAGCTTGCCGATTGCCGGGCAACGCCTTCCCCATCTCTGCCTTTCTTAGAATTTTCACCGCAGAGCACGCTTAGAACGCAGATGATAAAAATGCAAAAAATTTAATTTCAAAAATTTTTCGCCTTTTCAGGGTCATTTTGCATTTTGGTTTTAATTACATCGTAGCGTTCTCGGCGGTCTCCGTGGTGAACAAAATAGTATTCCCTTAAACGAACTTCACTTGCAAAAGATGGGTGGAGCAGGAAATGCAGGGGTCATAAGCTCTGACCAGCATTTCCAGGGACAGGCGAATTTTCTCCTGGGGCCGATCCAGAATCTGGGGAAGCAAAGCTTCCATGTCTTTCTGGATATTGGCATGATTTTGGTTTGTGGGAATGATGCAGTTCGCCTCCAGGCAAATTCCGTTCTTGTCGTAAGTGTAATCGTGGAAAAGGATGCCCCGGGGCACGTCCACCGCTCCCACGCCCTTTCCGCCTTTAAGCAAAATCCGCCGGTCTTCTTCCTTCAACCCCTTATCCAGGACTTCATCGATCAGGCGGATGATCTCGAAAACGGCATGAACTGCCTCCACCACCTGGGCTACGGTGATCATGAAAGGGTTATAACAGGGGGCCTGCAAACCTAATTCTTCAGCAGCTTTCTTGGCCTGGGGAGAGAGCTGGTCATGGTTGTTGTTGAACCGGGCCAACGCCCCCACCATGTAGGTATCCCGGACGTGCTTGGTGTATTTGGCCGTCGAATGGGGAACGAGATATTCATTGGTCCAGCTGCGGTAGTTTTCCACTGGCGTCGTTCCCGCGTCCGTGGAAGCAATCACCCCGTCATACAGGGCGTACTCTTCCTTGGATTTCAGGGAAATGTATTCGGTCTCCCGTTTGAAGTCGGGGATCTTCAGGGTTTTAAAGAGCTCCAGGGTGGCTTCCAGGTCCGGGACAGCCTCGGCCAATCTTTGGCGAATTGCCTTGATTTCTTTGATTCCGGGCAGCTTGGTGAATCCGTTTACCGTGGGCGTAATGGGATGAACCGTCCGCCCCCCAAAAACATCGCAAAGGTCGTTGGCCAGTTTTTTCATGCGCAGGGCCCGGACAACTACTTCAGGGTGAGTTTTGACCAGGGGGAAGACACTGGGGGCGCCCACGAAATCAGGCGCGGCCAAAAAGTAAGCGTGCAGCACGTGGCTCTGCAGGTTTTCTCCCTGGATGAGGATGCGGCGCAATAGCCTGGTCTGCTCGGAAATCTTCACTCCCAGGGCTGCTTCCGTAGCCTGCAGAGAGCAAAGGGTGTGCCCGATGGAGCAGATGCCGCAAATCCGGGAGGTGATATGGGCCAGTTCCAGGTAACTCCGGCCCCGCACAAAGGCCTCAAAGAATCGCGGCGCTTCCACAACTTCCCACTTGCATTCCTCAATCTTTCCTTCTTTTACATTGACGACGATATTGCCATGCCCTTCGACACGGGTTACATGGTCAACGTTAATATTGATATTTTTCATTTGGCTACCTCCGCATATCCCAGGAAAATACGAAATTGACCTACGGCCTGGTCCACAGTGAGGCCGTACTTTTTGAGAACTTCCTTCTCGGCGTTGGTGTTCGGATCCGGAACCAGGCCGCGGCATCCGGCGCAGTTATCCCGGTGGGTCGGGCACCAGGCTCCGCAACCGGCCCGGGTTACCGGTCCCAGGCAGGTCGAACCCAGCTCGAAAACGCAGACATTGCCGGCTCGCTTGCATTCCACGCAGATGGGATAAGTGGGAATCTCCGGCTTCTTTCCCAGGAGCAGGGATTTGACCACTTTTAATAATTCATCTTTGTGAATGGGGCACCCGTGGATGTAATAATCAACCGGAACTACGGCATCAATAGGCCGGGCCGGAAAGGTTTCATACCAATCGGCCTTGTCCCCGTAAACGTATTTCCTCACTTCGTCGAGGGGCTGGAAGTTTTTCAGACAATTCACCCCGCCGATAGTGGCGCAAGCCCCCAGAGCCACCAGGATGGCGGCCTGCTCGCGGATCTTCTTTAAACGGGGGATATCCTTCTCCCGGGTGATGCTTCCTTCCACAAAGGCGATGGCGTAATCGTCGCTCTTCTCGGTCATGGCTTCACGGAACTGGACGATGTCCACCGCGCCCACGACGTCGAGCATCTCTGCCTCCAGGTTAACCACCTGGAGCTGGCAGCCTTCGCAGCTGGCAAAATCAAAAAAAGCGATTTTGGGTTTCATCAAATGGCCTCCTTTAAGTCCTTGATCTTGGCGTAACTGAAAACCGGGCCTTCCTGGCAGACGTACAAGTGGTTGATCTGGCAGTGGCCGCACTTGCCCACGCCGCACTTCATCCGCCGCTCCAGGGAGACGATGATCTGGTCGTCGGGTATGCCCTTGACCTGGGCCTCCAGGATGGCGAAGCGGTACATAACCGGCGGGCCCACGATCACGGCGACGGTCTTCTTGGGATCAATGGTGATTTTGGGGAAGAGCGTGGTAATGACCCCTACATTCCCTTTCCACTGGCCGTCGGACCGATCAACGGTTTCTAAGTATTCCATGTTCTTGCTTTGGCGCCACATGGAGAGTTCATCCAGGAAGAGCTGTTCGGCGGGAGTTTTGGCGCCGAACAACACCAGAACCCGGCCGAAGTCCTGGCGCTTATCCAGGACATAATTGATCAATGAACGCAGGGGGACGAGACCGATGCCCCCGGCTACGAAAAGGAGGTCTTTTCCCTTCAGCTCTTCTATGGGAAATCCTTTGCCGAAGGGCCCCCGGATTCCCAGAGTGGCCCCCCGATCCAGGGCATGCATGGCCTTGGTGACATTGCCCACGGCCCTGACCGCCAGATCAAAAGAACCCTTCCTGGTGGGTGAAGAGGAGACGGAAATCGGGGCCTCCCCGATGCCGAATAACGAAACTTCGACAAACTGCCCGGGCTGATGCCCTAATTCCTGGCCGTCTTTGAATTTGATCTCGAAGAGCTTCTCCATCTTGGTCAACTGCTCCATCCTGACTATCTCCGCCAGGCTGGGCAGGTAAATCGATGTTGGCTGAACCTGTGCAGCGGTCATCATCACTTGCCCTCCTTTAACCGGTTAAAAATCTCCACGGGGTTAGCGATGTCCGGAAGACAGGCGGAAGCGCATCTTCCACAACCGACGCAGCCGTGTTCCCCGTATTTCTCATAAATATATTTTCCTTTGCGAAATATCCGGTGCCGGACGCGCTCCGAGCGGTCCTCCCGGAAATTCTCTCCTCCAGCCACCTCCGCAAAACCCTCCAGCAGGCACCCGTCCCACAGGCGGAAACGTTCCCCGGCGGTAAGGTTCAGAGCCATATCATCCTGCACGTCGAAACAGTAACAGGTAGGGCAGACCAAATTGCAGGAGCCGCAGCTAAAGCATTTCTCGGCTAATTCGCTAAAGAGCTTATCTTCGGCATGATCTGTAAGGAGCCTGGGCAATTGGTCGTAGGGCGTGGTCACGCTGTTCAGGGAAAACATGTAAGAGGTTTTTTCCTGGACCTCGGACCGTTTGGCAGCTTCCTCTTTGGTTGCCGCTCTTGAGGCGGCGTACTTTTCCAGAAGGTCCTGGCCTTTCGGCGAACCTATGGCCACAGTGTAACTCTCGCCGATGTCGGTGAGCAAGAGGTCAAAGCCTTCCTGCACCGTGGCCGAGTTCATGGATTTGCAGAAGGCATAGGGGGAAGCCCTCTTGATGTCCATGCCGATGATTACGGTGTTCTGCCGTTTCTTCTGGTAGTGCTCATCCTGGTTGGCATCGGCAAAGATCCGGTCGAGCTGGGCAATGGCTTTAAGGTCATAGGGATGGACGCCGATGAGCGCCAGGGGTTTGCTTTCCAGAACAGGCTCACAGCTTACCGTCTGGCCGGTCGTGAACTTCAACAAGGTTTCCCGGGGGGGAAGAATGTACT
>JASEHN010000303.1:0-4107 GCA_030018715.1 Thermodesulfobacteriota bacterium
GAGAGGATCCCGGGCGCCCTCTTCTCCCCCGGTGCCGGACTTGTTTTTGCCACCTTCAGAAGTTTGTGATCGGGATATATTTTTCACCTCGAACGTTTGCTGGAGAAGGATCGGATTTGCCGGTGAAGACAACCCAACACTACACTTCCGATAGGATTTTGATCAAATCTGGTAATAGATAAGGGAGGTAAACATGGAAGAGACCATGCGCGATAAGATCAAGAAACTGGAGGAAAAAAGAATTCATCTCCAGCAAGGCGGCGGCCCGAAAGCTATCCAGAGGCAACATGGGTTAGGCAAACTGACTGCCCGGGAAAGAATTGCCAAACTCCTGGACCCGGAATCCTTCATCGAGTTTGACTTATGGGCGGCAGCAAGAAAGACGGGTTATGATATCGATGATCGTGAAATGCCTGCCGATGGAGTGATCACCGGGTATGGAACGGTGGGGGGGCGACCGGTTTGCATCTATGCCCAGGACTTCACCATTTTGGCCGGTACTCTGGGGACGACCCACGCCAAAAAAATTATCAAAGTTCTGCAAAGGGCGCTGAAGATGGAAGTTCCCCTGATCGGCATCGTAGATTCTGGAGGGGTGAGGGTCCAGGATCACGTAACGGCAAATCCCCATGATGCCTACAGCACGATGTTCTATTATCATACCATTTCTTCCGGAGTCATCCCCCAAATTGCCCTGATGATGGGTCCTTGTGCGGCCGGAGCCTCTTATTCCCCGATCCTGCATGACCTCGTTCTTATGGTAAAGAAAACTAGTCACATGTACATTGCTTCACCGGCTCTGGTCAAGACAGTGACCTCGGAAGTCATTACCGATCAGGAACTGGGTGGAGCTGAGGTGCATGCCAAGATTTCCGGATGTTGCGATGTCCTCACCGATAATGATGAGGATTGTCTGGAAAGAGCTAAAAAATTACTGAGTTTCCTACCCCTGAATAATAAAGAGAAACCTCCCCGCCTCGAAACGGGGGATGACCCGAATCGGCGGGATGAAGAACTGCTGGATATCGTTCCCCTCAATTCTAAGGTCCCTTTTGATATGCATAAAATTATCCAGCATGTGGTTGATAAGGGAGATTTCTTCGAAATCAAAAAGGAATTTGCCAAAAATATGATCGTGGGTTTAGCCCGTTTGAACGGACAACCTGTTGGAATCGTGGCTAATAATCCCGCTCATATTGCAGGGTCATTGGATATCAACGGTGCCGATAAAGAAGCACGGTTTATCCGTTTTTGTGACTGTTTTAATATTCCTTTGGTCTTCTTTGTGGATACCCCTGCGTATTTACCAGGAAAAGCACAGGAGCATGGAGGGATCATCCGTCACGGCGCCAAGGTGTTATATGCCATTTCCGAAGCAACCGTTCCTAAAATGACGGTATATATCCGGAAGGCTTATGGCGGCGCCAATCCCGCTATGTGCAATGAACCGATGGGCTCCGACCTGCTGCTGGCTTGGCCGACGGCTGAAGCAGCCCTGATGGGGGCAGAAGGGGCTGTGGCCATTATTTATGGCAAAGAGATCAGCACTGCCCAAAATCCTTCGGAGATGAGGCAGAAAAAAATGGAGGAGTATCTGAGCCAGTTTGGGGAGCAGCCCTATCACGCAGCGGCCTTTATGCGTTTGGAGGAAATAATCGATCCGAGAGACACTCGCCCCTTGTTGATCAAGGCCCTGCGCATGATGGACCATAAGAAAGAGAATAGGAAACCGAAAAAGCATGGAAACATTCCGCTTTAAACCGGCTGGCTTAGACCGGGTGAAAGAACGAAGAAAGAATAATGATGATGGATTCTGATTTAACACCCATGTTATCCCCCAAATCTGTAGCCGTGATTGGGGCTTCGCCTGAAGCTGGCAGCGTGGGGGGGCTAGTGTTAAATTACCTGATCAAATTTGGTTATCAAGGGAAGATCTATCCCGTAAATCCCAAATACGGGGATCTTCAGGGGATCCGATGCTATCCCAGTATCAAAGAAATTCCCGAAGCGGCGGATACAGTCCTTGTGAGCATCGCGGCCAAATACGTGATCCCGGCGATCCAGGATTGCGCAGCCCGGGGGATCAAAACGGCCATCATCGCCACGGCCGGTTTCGCGGAGCTGGGGGGCGAAGGAAAGAAGCTGCAAGAGGAGCTGCATCAGGTCATTCGCCAACAGGGCATGCGGGTTTGCGGTCCCAATTGCAACGGGATCGTCAATTTCTATGAAAATGCCACCCTTTGTTTCAGCCGTTTCATGGAGGGCGATAAGATCCATCAGGGCAATATCGGTTTCATTACCCAGAGCGGGGCCATGGGCGGATCTTTCATTGACCGTTGCCAGGACCGGAATATGGGTTTTACCTACTATCTTGCTCCGGGAAACGAGGTGGATGTAGACGTAGTAGATTTCATGTCCTTCCTGGTGGAGGATGAAAATACGAAAGTGATCACGGCCTATGTGGAACAGATCCGGGATGCCCAGAAATTTTTGCAGGTGGCCCGGAGGGCGGTGGAAAAAGAGAAACCGATCATCATTTTAAAGGTAGGGGTGACCCAGGCCGGTGCGAAAGCGGCCGCTTCTCACACCGGGGCCCTGGCCGGGTCGCATCGGGTCTATGAGGCGGCCTTCAGGCAAAACGGTGTCATTAGCGTCGAGGATTTTGATCACCTGCTGGCTACGGCCAAGCTCTTTTCTAAAAGCAAGTTGCCCCGGGGAAATCGAGTGGGGGTACTCAGCAGTTCGGGAGGCGGATCCATCATGTTAGCCGACCGATGCGAGAAGTATGGACTGGAGATGCCTTCGCTTTCCGACAAGACGAAAGAGGAACTGGGTAAATTGCTTCCTTCTTTTGCGACCATAGAGAATCCCATGGATTTGACCTGGGGTGCTTTTCGGGGCGGTCCAGAAGCAGAACAAAAAATGTTCAAAATTTTCGCAGACGATGAAAACCTGGACATTATAGTCTTCATGATGACCATGGTCGCGGGAGAGCGGGCCAGAGGTAGAGCGATCAGCATGGTGGCTACCGCTGCTCATGTGGATAAGCCCTGCGTTACCTGGTGGGCTGCAGGCAATTTGGCAGGCCCTGGTTTCCGCATCCTTGATGAAAGTTCAAACATACTCTTTAAATCACCCGACCGGTGTGTGAAAGCCCTGAAGGCTATGCTGGACTATGCCCGATTTCGAAACCAACATATAGGGCTCCAGAATGTAGACCAGAAAATTACTGTACGTACTGGCGATCGCAGCAGGGCTCAAGAACTCTTAAGAGGGAAGGCGGGCCTCACAGAGCATCAGGCAAAACTAATCCTTGATTGTTATGAAATCCCACGGGTGCGGGAGGCCGTGGCCCAGTCGGCGAGGCAAGCTGCTCAGATTGCCGAAGACCTGGGGTATCCCGTCGCGATGAAAATCAGCTCGCCCCAGATCATACATAAAACAGAAGCCGGAGGCGTGCGACTGAATTTGACCAAAAAGACCGAGGTAAAGGATACCTACCGTGAACTCTTGCGGAGAGGAGAGTCCTATAACCCGGATGCCCTGATCGAAGGGGTCCTGATCCAGGAAATGGTGAATGGGGGGGTAGAGATAATCATCGGCATGTCAAAGGACCCGACGTTTGGGCCCACCATCATGCTGGGATTGGGAGGAATTTTTGTGGAAATTCTCAAGGACGTTTCCCTGCGCGTCCTCCCGGTCACTCAGAAAGATGCGGAGGAGATGATTAGGGAGATTAAGGGTTATGAGGTTCTAAAAGGTGCAAGGGGTAAACCCAAAATGGATCTGAAGGCCATTACAGATATTCTTTTAAAGGTATCTGCCCTATCGATGGACCTGGGTGATTCCATCTCAGAGATTGATTTGAACCCAGTTATTATTTTGCCTGAGGGTAGAGGAGCCAAAGTGGTGGATGCAATGATTGTACGGAGAACGGACCCTACATCTGAATCTTAATTTTCCTCCAGGCAAGCCCCTGATGATACATAAGTTTCGCTTTCTTATATCACGCCTCAAGCGGGGAATTGGGCAATTTAACGACTATTAAGAAAAGTACTTTCGGGAACGACAATGATCATCAGCACCAGAGCAGGTCCTTCTGAGCCC
>JASEHN010000303.1:4117-4637 GCA_030018715.1 Thermodesulfobacteriota bacterium
TACTGAAACAACCTAAAAACGCTTGCATAAAAGATTAAACGTTACGCAATCCGTGATCCAATGAAAGGAATTGAAGATATGTTGATTGAAGAAAAATTTTTGGTGAAGGCCCCAATTCAAAAGGTATGGGATTTTCTTCTGGACCCAAAGACCATTGGAGGTTGCATTCCTGGTTGTGAGCAAATTGAGGCCGTCGATAAAAATAATTTTGTTACGACCGTCAAAGTTAAGCTTGGGCCTTTTTCAATGAGATTTAAATTTAAGACGGCCATCAAGGAAGCCAATCCTCCCTTTTTTATGAGGACAGTCGGTCAAGGAGAGGAATCGGATAAAAAGGGTCATTTTAGGCAGGAGACGAAGATCGATTTTACAAGCTTGTCTGAAAATGAGACGGAGATTTCGTACCGATCTGAAGTGAACGTTGTGGGGAAACTGGCGACGTTTGGTGAGCGGATCATGAGGGCCAAGTCCAAGGATTTAGGGAAAGAATTTGCTGTCGCTGTACAAAAGAAATTGGAGC
>JASEHN010000304.1 GCA_030018715.1 Thermodesulfobacteriota bacterium
CTCGCGAAAGCGGGGGCGGGAATGACGGTGTTTAGGACTTTTGCAAGAGCCTCAAATACAAACTATAGTAACACTTTAGCTTTTTGAAAAGTGGTCAAATCCCCCTTCATCCCCCTTTTCCAAAGGGGGAAAAAGTGGAATCTTTTATCGAAGGCATTGAGAAAAGTTCTCCTCCCTTTGGTCTCCGACCCAGAGCGGTCTCTGACCCGGAGGGAAAAGGGAGGCCGGGAGGGATTTCCGGGAATGCCTTTTCAAAATGCTAAATTGATACAAACTATAATATTTTTATTAGCGTCGGAGGACAAAGTGATTATGAAGAGCAAATATCTCCTAAACAAATTAATTTTCTTGTTCGCCTTATTCCTATTCATAGTAGCCTCATGCGCCCACCGGGAAATTCAACCTCCGCCCGCTCCGCCCCCTCCCCCGCCCAAACCAGCGAAGGTTGCCTTGGTGTTAGGGGCGGGAGCGGCCAAGGGTTTTGCCCATATCGGTGTTCTGAAAGTTTTGGAGGCCCATAAAATTCCCATCCATATGATCGTGGGGACGAGTGTGGGCAGTTTTGTGGGAAGCTTCTATGCCTATGGCTATAACGCCTTTCAACTTCAGGGGCTGGCTCTTACTGTTGAAAAAGGGGACCTCATAGATTTTATTGTTCCGGACAATGGGTTCATTCAGGGGTTAAAGCTTGCCGAATATGTCAACAAGGCCTTGAAAAACACCCCGCTGGAAAAATTGAATATTCCTTTTTATGCCGTGGCCACGGATATTCAAAATGGTCAGGAGGTCATTTTCGGAAAAGGGAACACGGGAGCGGCTGTGAGGGCAAGCTGTTCGGTGCCGGGAGTGTTTAGGCCCGTTAAAATTGGAGACCGGATGTACGTGGATGGCGGAGTTGTCAGCCCGGTGGCCGTTGAAGCCGCCCAGCAATACGGCGCCGACATCATTATCGCCGTTGACATCTCTTCTGATGTCGGAGCCGCAAAACCCCAGGGTACCATCGAAACCCTTTTGCAATCGGTCAACATCATGTATTCAAGGCTGGCAGCCATTCAATGCGCGAAAGCCGATGTGGTCATAAAACCGAAAGTGGGGCACATCGGCTCCAGTGATTTTTCTAAAAGGCATGAGGCTATTCTTGAAGGAGAAAAAGCAGCCGCCGAGGCCTTGCCGAAAATAAAAGAAATCATTGAGAAACTGAAAGCAGAAGGAAAGTTGCAATAAATCAGGAATATTGGAATAATGGAATAATGGAATTGTGGAAGAGGGGGCCTTTCGAACCCAATATTCCATCATTCCAGCATTCCATTTTTCCGAGGTTTCAAAAGATATGGAATATGAGGGAATTGTCATCCGCCCTCCCAGCGAGGCGGAAAGCTTAATCTTGCAGGTCACCCTGGGCTGCTCGCACAACCGGTGCACCTTTTGTCCGACTTACAAAGGCCGCAGGTTCCGCATCAAAGACCTGGATGCCATCAAAGCGGAAATCGACGAAGTGGCTCCCTACGGGCCGTTCCGGAAAGTGTTTCTGGCCGACGGCGATGCCCTGATCATTCCCCAGCCCAAACTCCTAACTATCCTGGAATATCTTACCGAAAAAATCCGCGGCCTGCGCCGGGTGGGTATTTATGGCAACGCCAAGAGCATTCTGCGCAAGAGCGTGGATGAATTAAAAGCCTTGAAAGAACGGAAGTTAGGGATCATCTATCTCGGAGTGGAAACAGGAGATCCGGCCCTTCTGGAAAAAGTGGGCAAGGGCGCATCCTACGAGCAGATGGTCGAAGCTGGAAAAAGGGTGAAAGAGGCCGGGATTACTCTTTCGGTCACCGTTCTTCTGGGGTTGGGAGGAGTGAAATATGGGAAGGAGCATGCTCTGGCAACAGCAAAAATCCTTTCAGACATCGACCCGGATTTTGCCAGCGCCTTGACTTTGATGGTTGTCCCCGGAACTCCATTGCACGAAGATATAGAAGCTGGGCGTTTTCAGCTCCCCTCCCCTTTTCAATTACTTGAGGAATTAGGAATGATCATTTCCCATGCCCAATTCAAACAGTGTTATTTCACTGCCAATCACGCTTCCAATTATCTGCCCATCAAGGCCCGCTTACCCAGGGATAAGGAAGCAGTCGTAAATTTAATTCACCAAGTGGTCAGCTCCGCAGACACCTCCCGCCTGCGCCCGGAATTCCTGCGGGGACTTTAGGATTATTTTTCCGCCAGTTTTCGGGCAAGCTCCGGGAGGCTGGCCAGCAACTCTTCTTCTTTCCCAAGCGCGCACTTGAGGGAGGAAAGGGCCAGGGTACCCTGGGTTTCTACGTCGATGCGTTTGGCTTGCAGGACAGAGGTGTTCCCCAAAACTCCGAAGTTCCCCATGATGATCTGGCGCGCCGTCATCCCCTTTCCCGCCTGCACAGCCTGCTTCTCATCCACCAGTCCGGACTGCTGCAGCCCCATCTCATTCATCACCTGGACAATATTTTCCCGGTTGACCAGGGTAAAATGTCCCAGCCGAAAAACTTCTTCCCGCAATGCCTCCGCAAGAATCAGGGCCACGGTTTTAAAAGGTTCGGGCGCTTCGAAATCATAAATGGCTAATCTCGTCCGACCTTCGGCCATGGTTTCGGCGCGGAGCGTTTTTTCTAAATCCACCTCCCTGGCCTTTGGAGGTGCTGGTGCAATTGGTTCGGTCTTTACTTCTATTGCAGGTGTTTTGGGTATTGGGAGCCCGGCCATCTGCCGGCCCTTACGAATAGCCGTGCCCATCATATCGTCCTTGGCGTCATTAAATATTTCCCGGTAGAGAACTCTCACGATTTCTCTGGACTTCTCTATATCCCCTATGGGCAAGGGAACGGAAATTTTAAATTTTTTTCCCGTCTCTATATTGATCAACATCATCTCCCAGAAAAAGATTTTTTCCTTTACGTGTCCGAATCGCTCTATGATCATGGCATATTCGGCATGTACCGCCTTACCAACCTGCCTGGCTAATTGCCAGTCCTTTCTTGCCCATCTTGCCGCCCAATCCTTTTCAGAATACCACTGTTTCCCCAATACAGCCTTGACCTCTTCCTCCGCCACCACCTCATACATCCCCTTCCGTTCTAAAAATCTTTGGGCAAGTCCAATCAGGGATTTTGCATACTCTTGGTGGGGAATTCTCCATTGGACCCCCGGGGAGGAGATTGGCTGGATGAAGACCCGCATCTTGGCAGTCGGCGGGGGGGTAGGAAGTGTGTTCAAGCGCATTTCCGCGCATGCAGCCATATACATTGATAAAATCACCACCGCTAAAATAAAATATTTCCTGGATAATTTTTTATCTTTGCCCATGATTTCCACCTGCTTCTTTAATTAAAATGATTTCCCTCCTAAAATAATTCAAATATTTCTATAATCTTTCATTTGCAACTTTTCATTCCACCATTTTTAATGTCAATCTTTGCAATAAAAACGTTCAGCCCTTTTATGTTTGACATCGCTTTATTTCTATTCTATACATTTTAAGGAATAAAAAAAGAGTAAAATGTAAAAAGGCGGGGTGTTGAAATACTTAAATCCCTCCCTGCAAACTCCTACCCTCTGATTCTTTTAACATATTTTATAGAGTTTGATGAGCCTCTTGCAAAACTCTCGGAACCAAGAGAAAAGCGTCATTCCGGGCAAGCAAAGCGCGACCCGGAATCCAGGATTATCAAATACTTCTGTCCGCCTGAGGCGGACGGCTTCCGCCGGAATGACGGAATAAGTGACTTTTGCAAGAAGCTCTGATAATTTAAATCATCCTGCTGCCGGGGGGAATAATCAGTGGAAAATGAGATTTTAGAAAAGTTTTTTCGGCCTAAGTCCTTAGCCCTTATTGGGGCCACTAACACCCCGGGATTCGGGCATGGAATCCCCCGTTTTTGGGGAAAAACTGGCTGGCTGGATCGAGCCTATTTGGTAAACCCTAAAGGAGGACAGCTCCAGGGCCGTGAAGTTTACCGCACTATCTCCGAACTCCCGCAGGGAATAGACCTGGCCGTGGTGATCGTTCCCGCTCCCAAGGTTCAAGAAGTACTGGTTGAGCTGGGCGAAAAGGGAATCCGGGCTGTGGTCATCGAAAGCGCTGGCTTCGCCGAAATTGGCGAGGAGGGCCAAAAAAGACAGGATGCGCTATTGGAAACAGCCCGTGGATATGGAATCCGCCTGCTCGGCCCAAACTGCGTGGGAGTGGTCAAAACGGACAATCATTTTGCCACTATTGAAATCATGGACCGAGCGCTGGAACCCGGGCCAGTGGCTATTATTGCCCAAAGCGGGGTTTTTGGAAACATTCTTCTCGATCATCTGCCTGAAGTCGGCCTTAAAATAAGTAAAGTGGCCACGTTAGGCAATAAAATAGACCTGGATGAAGCGGATTTTTTAGAATATTTTACCGAAGACTCGAAAACCAGGGTTATTTTGATCTATGAAGAAGGCGTCAAAGACGGCCGTAGATTTTTAAATGCTCTTCAAAGATCTTGTAAACAAAAGCCCGTTATCATCCTGAAAAGCGGCCGTACCCCCCTTGGCCAGCAAGCCACGCTTTCCCATACGGCGAGCCTCTCGGGTGAAGACTGTTTCTATGATGCTGCTTTTCAGCAAGCCGGAGCGA
>JASEHN010000305.1:0-3441 GCA_030018715.1 Thermodesulfobacteriota bacterium
CGGCAAGCCCAAGGGACGGCTCCATCGCTTCTTCCAGATAATGGTCATGCGCCGGGATCGAAAGAGCTTCCACCAAAGGCATAAACGTCCGACCTTTGATTTTAGGCGATGCCGTAAAAAGATAAATTGATGGATACTGATGATCTTTCGGATATGGCTTATGCAACCCTGCTCATGGCAGAAGAAATCACCCATTCTTTCACTGTCGATTTGGGCGCAATGAGTTATGCCTTTCATGATGAAGATTCCTATCTCAGAAAAATGCTATCCCTCGTTCGACGGACTAAGAGACATCCAAATGAATATATCGAAGAATGGAGTTTGGAAAACGGTCTGTCAGCGAAAACTTTAAGAAATGGCATGATTGAACTTGAAAAGCATATTATGAAAACGTTGGCTACTCCGATAAAAGAACGTGGTTCGAAACAAGAATATTGATGAACTTGTATAAAGTTATCAAGATGGCAAAGTAAAAAGCTCTCCGCCTCAGGCGGACAAGGCGCGCAAAACCTGAGGAGAGAGGTGTACTTACAAGGTACTCCGCAACGACGAAGGATGCCGCGCAATCCACCTTAGGCGGACAGATAGACTTTTTACAAAGCCATCAATATTTATAAACGGCATAATAAAAACCGATTGGCCATAGGCCCGTATTTTTAACCTAAAATCACCCTAAGAAGAGGGTAGAAATGCCAAGGGAAGAGGAAACTGGGAACACCCCCCCAAGGGGATGTGGTGGGAAGTGATAGGGGGGAGGGTGCGGTCGGCGGTAACACGCAACTGCTTACGATGGTGATTTTGGCCTTGAAAACGGGGATTTAAGGATCCAAAATACCTTCTATTGGGACATATCAGTTTGAAAATCAATGGGTTGCCCTGGCCCGACCCGGGAAGCAATTATGGATGTGGATCTCCATTTCTCTTCAGGCCCCCTCCCGGCCACAGGGGAATTTCCTCCTCTCAAAGTTTCGCTGCTTCATTCTCCCTCAGCAGCCATTTCCACACAGGCAGCAAGGGGATTGATTGTCCCCGAAACTCGACCTTGCGCTCTTCATTATAAGTCAGAACGATCCCCTCGCGGATCTTCAGGGATTCCATGGCCTCCACGAGGCCTCGGCATTCTTTTTCCTGATTTCCCGCCGTCATCTCCCAACAGACCTGTATTGCTAGAACGGGCCTTGTCCCCCTCTTGATGATGAAATCACATTCTTTTCTGTTTTTGTAATAATAGACTTCCTCCTGTCTCCTGAAAAGTTCTATGGCTACAATGTTTTCCAGCATCTTCCCTTTGTTTTCTGAAAAATCGACGGCGAGGAAACTGAACCCGTTATCGAGCAAATAGACCTTCTCCGGATTCATGACCCTCTTACGCGGTGAATAGGAGAATTTTTCGAAGGCGATGATAAAGAAGGCCTCTTCCAAATAGCGGATATAATTGGATATCGTTCTTTTGCTGCCCGGCAAATCCTGCCCTTTAAGGTATTTTTCAAAAGCCGATACGGAAAAAAGATCGCCGTGGATGTTCAAACAATAGGTCATGACTGCCTCGAGGATGTACTTCGCCTTAATATTGTATCGTTCAAGTATGTCTTTATAGAAAATGGTCTTGTAATAGCTCTGGAGAAGTTGTCTTTTCTCCGTTTTGCTTTCTTTCTTCAGGACCTCTGGAAATCCCCCCTCCGCAAGGTACGTATCAAACGCCCGCAGGATCGTTCCCCGCCCCGGGGTGAAGAAGATCTTCTCGGAATAGGGGATATTCCTGAAGCGAAGGTACTCCCGGAAAGAAAACGGAAGCATGAGATGGTCGCGCCATCTTCCCCGCAGCTCGGAGGATATTTCCCTGCTCAGCAGTTCAGCGTTGCTGCCTGAAATGATAATCCCATAGCGTCGCTGATTGTGGAGGGTGCGAAGAACCCGACTCCAGCCGGGGAGGCGCTGGACCTCATCGAAAAAGATGAATCGCGGATATTTCCCGGTGAGCTGATTGAAAGCAACGAGCAGCGTCTCAACGTCTTCTGCTTTAAAATTCTCCAGGCGGTAGTCGTCAAAATCAATGAATAAAATATCCTCCCTCTTGGCCGACCGATCCAATAGATCTTGGATCAGCTGATACATAAAAAAGGTTTTCCCAGCCCTCCGGGGCCCTACGATCGCGAGGATTTCCGATACATTATTAAGATCAATCGAATCCGCCTCGCGCCGAATAACCGTCGGAAGGACCTGCTCTTCGAGCCATTCCGCAATTATTTTTTTGCAGATATCGAGTTTCATATTGTTTACCTATGTAAACAATATTAACAAAAATTGTTTACTTTGTGCAAGAATTATTTAAGCCGAGTCGAAAGGATTTAATCCTTCAGACCCTTTTCAGTTTTAGGGGAAAGAGAGCGGGAAAAGGAATATTCGTACAGAAATTGCTTAACATCTTATAAATTGATATGAGAAACCGGCTCGAATATTTGAGTTTTTGGAAATAGAAAGCCGCGGTAAGTTATTCGCAACCTGCACCACCCAAAAGCAAAAAGGGCACCGCGAATCATGTCAGACGCCCTCTGCCAATTGAATAATTTAAGGGCGGCCCCCATTCTTTATGTTGCTAAATCAGGAAAGGAGAGAAGCTAAGGAAAAAAATAGTGGAAACAGAAAGGGAATGTGGGTATACTCAAAAAGAATCCCACTTTCCATGAATACAAAATTCAACCGATTGTGAATTGGAGAATCCATTCAATTTCCACCCAATGGAGTTGTAATATTATTATGGACCTAAAAATGATAATCAATGAATTGGAATTAAAAGACATTTCCTCTGTAGTAGCGGAAGAGCTAGCCGCGTTATATCTCTATGGTTCATCCGTTAAAGGCCGATTAAGGGAGGAGAGTGATGTTGATATCGCTATTCTCCCGTCGCATAAAATTGATGAAGAAGAAAGACTCATTTTGATAGCAAAAGTAGAAGGCGTTATCGACAAGCTTCTCAGGGAAAAAGGTACCCGAAGAGAAATAAGTATTCTTGATCTCAGGGGGAAGTTTGTCCCCCTGACCCTTCAGTATAAAGTCATTACAGAGGGAATACTTTTGTATGAAAAGGACACCTTGGAGAGGATTGAATTTGAAAATACCGTCAAAGGTGAATATTTTGATTTTAAGTCGTTTCTCCAGCATTTAAGGAAGAAGAAATATGGACATATACACCAGGAAGTTTGAACTCATCGAAGATTCCCTCCAAAAATTGTCAGCAATAAGGAGAGAAAATCCAAGTCTTGATCAATACAGAAACTCCTGGAAAGACAGAGACGCTGCGGAGCGGAATCTCCAGAAGATCATTGAAGCGTTTATTGATGTGGGGAAAATGATCATTGCCGAGAAAAGATTCAGGGAGCCGGGGAATAATAGGGAGGTTTTTTTAATCCCTTTCATACATCCTGGATTCCCGCCTGCCCG
>JASEHN010000305.1:3451-4627 GCA_030018715.1 Thermodesulfobacteriota bacterium
CGGGCAAATCGCAAGCCATTCGTGCAGAACATGTATTGAAATTGTTTAGAACATTCTGCCCGAGCGTCCTCCAACCCCCCCGCTTCCAGGTTCTTACCGCCTAATCTCGTATATGTGAAGTGCTTTTTTCTCGTGACAGGCGAATTTCCCCTCTTCATTTGAGGTTGCATTATTCTACGCTGAGTCGGATAATAAAGGAAAAAAGAAAAGTCAACAAACAAGACCCAAAAACCATTCCCACCTATCCCCATTAGGTGACTCCTGGAGGGAGTATGTCGGAGGGCTGGGCTTCTGCTGGCCGGTGATCGCGCTCGTAATGAGGTAGAGAAATCCAGTGTATTTTGATATAATTGGAGAAATCGAGGAAATTGAAACCGTTGCCATCGGGGGAAAGATCCGAGATATAATGCGGATTCAGAAACAATATGGCCTCGGTCGATGGCGTAAGCTTAAAGGGATAGCAAAAGTTCGTCTTGAAACCGGAAGGATACGCAGAGCTGAGTTACACTGGTATGAAGCTCATGGCATTGGTAGAAAGAAAATGAAAATAAAGAGGGTTTTGGGTTAAAGACATGGCGGGAAAAAAGGAAAATAAGAAATTTGCGCTTTGCATTGGGAATAAGGACTGTGAGGATTTGGAGAAGCGCAAGATTTATCAAGTCCTTCCGGATGGCGAGGCCGAAAAAGAAGGGTATCTCAGAGTCATTGACGAATCCGGAGAAGATTATCTTTATCCCCAGTCCTATTTCATCCTTGTCCCATTACCGGACGAGGCGCGAGAAGCACTGTTAGTGGCAAGTTAGATATTTAGATTTGCCCAACATGCCGCTACACCAAACCGCTATTTTGCTAAGGCTTCATAGCGGCAGAATAAGCTTTGTCTTTCGGTTTTGCTCCCCCAAATGAGGATTTAAGGCATAACAATACCTTCTTTTGGGACATATATACTTGAAAATCAAATAGTTGGCTAGGTCCGACCCGGAAGCTATTCGCAATGTTTTGCAACCTGGGACACAACGTCCCCTATTGCTCTACGGTAAGTTATTCGGAACCTGCACCACCCAAAAGCAAAAAGGGCACCGCGAATCATGTCAGATGCCCCCTGCCAATTGAATAATTTAATTGTATAGGAATTTCCTTTTTTAGCATCGGGGTGCCCGAAGGGCAACCTGATGC
>JASEHN010000306.1 GCA_030018715.1 Thermodesulfobacteriota bacterium
TTCGTTGGATGCGTCGGCTTTACGTTGCCTATGGCTTATCTTTCGAAAAAAGCGAACTTACACGATTTACCTACCCCAAAGACAGCCGGACGCCAGGGCCTGAAGAAATTTGGCGACCACATAAGGAAGTGGATGCCGCCCCAACAAAAGATGAATGCTGAGAGATAAAATGTGGGCCTCAGGATGTTGCAGTGGAGGGAGATTCTTTGATTGCAAAACGGAGCTTCCATTTTTTCATGCATAATGCACCGCAAGAGTCAGCATTCCCGATTATGGGCAGGGATAGAATTGAGAGCTGCAAGAATAGGTACCGGACACCTTTGATGATATAAGACCTTGGTTTTATTAAGATCGGTTCGGGATTTTTAAATACGTGTGGGAGCAAGGGGTAGGGAAGCTATTACCTTATATGGTGAGTGAGTCTGGGGTCAGGGAAATGTAATAAAGTATTTGGCTGGGGGAAAAGATTCTCGCTGCGGAAAGAGAATAGGTACCGGACACCTTTGATGATATAAGGCGTTGGTTTTATTAAGATCGATTCTTGTTTTTTCGTTGGATGCGTCGGCTTTACGTTGCCTATGGCTTATCTTTCGAAAAAAGCGAACTTACACGATTTACCTACCCCAAAGACAGCCGGACGCCAGGGCCTGAAGAAATTTGGCGACCACATAAGGAAGTGGATGCCGCCCCAACAAAAGATGAATGCTGAGAGATAAAATGTGGGCCTCAGGATGTTGCAGTGGAGGGAGATTCTTTGATTGCAAAACGGAGCTTCCATTTTTTCATGCATAATGCACTGCAAGAGTCAGCATTCCCGATTATGGGCAGGGATAGAATTGAGAGCTGGGGTAGGAGTGAAGTCGCTCTATATCCATCTCCCCCCGTCAGTAGGGTCGAGGGCTGGCGCGGTACTCCGAAAGCCCGTCTCCAGCCCCCCCCTCGTCAGTGGGGTTGAAAACTGTAACTGCCCCGCGAACCCGACTACGGCACGGCATGGGCAGCCTTTTGGAAGCGGAAAAATACCGAAGGATGAGAGTTCTATTCTATTGTTATAGTTAATTATTTATGTTAAAAAAGCCATAGAGGGATAAAACATGAACCAGACGCAGATAGAAAAGGCTATTCAGGCATTTAAGAAAGAACTGATCAATCAATTCGGCTCGGACGTTGAATTGCGGATATTCGGCTCTGTGGCCAGGGGCGACTATCATGAGCATTCGGATATCGATATATTGGTTGTACTTCCGGTTTCGGTAAACAACGCCGTCGAAGAACAGGTTTTTGATATGGCCTACGACATCGAATTGGAATACGGCTTGGTTATCGGAACCATCGTCTATTCAAAGGATTTTTGGTACTCGGACCGTGCGGCTGTCATGCCGCTTTACAAAAACATTCAGAGAGAAGGTCTCTTTGTATGAATGAGGAGTTGATCCGTTATCGGCGGGAAAAATCAAGAGAGACACTTGAAGATGCCCGTATTCTTTTTCGGGCAGGCAGGCTGTTCTCGGCGCTGAATCGGATATATTATGCTCTGTTTTATGAAGTCATGGCTCTTCTCCTGACCAAAGACCTTTCCTCGGCAAGGCATACAGGGATAAGGGCTATGTTTAATGAGCATTTCGTGAGGACCGGCAAAGTGAGTGTGGAATCGGGCAGATTCTTTTCGCGGATGTACGATTTTCGGCAAAAAGGGGATTACGCCGATTTTGTCCAATTTGAAGAGGCAAAAATTAAAGAATGGCTTGTATTGGCGGAATGTTTCATCAATGACCTGGATCAAGTGATTGAAAAAGAATTAAATTCCCCCCTTTTATGATTATCCCACGGTCGGGGTTCAGGCTTGCAATATTGACATTTTAAACATCTTATATAGGGGGACGCCCTTAAATAATTCAGTTGACATAAAGGGGATCGGGCAATAAAAAAGGGACTAAGAATAGGTACAAGAATAGGTACCGGACACCTTTGATGCTGTTTCCAAAGGACCCTTCGCCTTCGGCGAACCTCTTTTCATTTTCCCCTTGATTTTTTTGACTTCCAGCACTACCCTTATTTTGCCTTTTAACCATCTGGGTTACCTCCTGTTGTTGCCGGTTATGTGTGGTACCCCGGATTTTTCATCTTATTTCATTTATTATTAATACCTCATAGGCTGGGATGGGTAGCATGAATCGACAGCGCACAAAAACCGGTTGTCCGGTGGAACTCCCTCGTAAATTGCAGGATTTTTTCTGGGATTACGATTTCAAAAAATTAAGCTGGATAAAGGATCGTGATTTAATTATTTCCCGAGTTCTTTCCTCAGGAGGATGGGATGAAATCATCTGGCTCCGCTCCCGTATGAGCGACTGTGACCTTAGCGAATGGATCGAACGTCGTAAGGGCCGGGGGTTAAGCTCCAAACAACTCCGTTTCTGGGAGATTATCCTTAAGCTTTCACATCGAAAGGTAAACGCCTGGCTGGAAGCGCCGGAAAGAAAAATATGGGAAAAGAGGGGGAATTTATGAACTTCCACCCGGAAGTTCTGGGAGCCAAGCAAAAAAAAACACTTCGGCATCTTGGCCCTCTTACAAAACATCTGGGTTTTTATCTGGGTGGAGGGACAGCCCTGGCCATCCATCTTGGACATCGCCATTCTGTTGACCTGGACTGGTTCTCTAAAGAATCGATACCCGACCCCATGCGTTTGGCCCAGGATATTCGCGACGCAGGCATTTCTTTGGCCACGGATCGAATAGATCGGGGTACGCTTCACGGCAGGATATCGGGTGTTCGGGTCAGCTTTTTAGAATACAAGTATCCCCTGCTGGAACCCTCTATAATATGGCCCCAATTTGGGTGCCGCATTGCCTCAATGGCAGACTTAAGCTGCATGAAGTTCTCTGCCCTATCCCAGCGCGGCTCCAAAAAAGATTTCATCGACGTTTACGCCCTTGGTTTGAAGTATAACTCACTACCGGATATGCTTCGCCTATACCGGAAAAAATTTTCGATAAGGGATATTGCGCATGTTCTATATGCCCTGTCCTTCTTTGATGATGCTGACCGGGAACGGATGCCCAGGATGCTCTGGCCCGCAGGCTGGATAACTATCAAAAAAGCAATCCATGAATGGGTAAGAGAAGTGGTAAAAGAGAAGAGCTTATGACTTCAACTTTTTTTCTATGTTATCCTTGATCCAGTGCTCATCCCACCATTCGATGGGGTTCACAAAAATTCCGTTGACCAGCATGCTGAAATGGAGGTGATCGCCTCCGGCCAGTCCGGTAGTGCCGGTTCTTCCCAGAATATCCCCCCTCTTCACTTCCTTTTTCTCTTCGGTCTCGATGCGGCTTAAATGAGAATACATGCTGAATAGGCCGCAGCCGTGGTCGATCAGCACCGTATTGCCGTATATCCCAAGCTCTCCGGCAAAGATCACCCTTCCTGAATTGGCCGCTGGGATCGGGCTTTGAGCTAAAGAAGCAAGGTCAACCCCCAGGTGAACCTGACGGTCAATCTCCTTCCCGTTGTGCCAATAGGTGCGCTCTTCAGCAAAAGAAGCCATGGGTTTTGAATTGGGAAGCCTGAGAAAGGACCCTGACCAAAGGGGCTGGGCTGCTGTATTTTGACAGAGCTCTTTAATTTTTTGGTGATTAGCCTCCCGCTGTTTTTGATTAACCGTAAGAAAAATCTCCAGCGGGGTGCCCCGGAGGTTCGGGTCTCGCTCGGTAAAATAAGGAATAATGTTCTTCAAAAAAGAGTCCGTGACCTCAATTTTATCTTTCTTGAAAGCCTTCCGCTTAAGAATAAGGCGAAAGCCGGCCTTCGTCCGATTCCCGGCCTGGTCTTCGGCCATAACCGCAGGTGAAAGATCAGAGGGCGCATCCGGGAGAACAGCGAAGTAGGCCAGGTAGCGGTCTTTTTCTATGGCATATCCAGGGAAAAAAACCTCTCCTACCTGAACGCCATTTTGCGGGATCTCCTCGGAAGCCTGATAGGCAACCAGTCCGGCCCCGCCCTGATTGATATAGTGCAAACCACCCAGCACCGCCAACTGGGGAGGGCGGGTATCGATGATCACATCCCTTTCCAGGGTCACCGGATTCCCTCCGCGCCAGGAATGATCGCGCGCAGTAATTTTTATCCTGATTTCCCCGTCTTTAACCCCCTGCGGCAAAGGCCTAAGGGAAATGGTTTTTTCTATAAAAGGAGTTTTCTTGGGAAAGCCTTCGGTTAGCAGGGTTGTCGATTTTCCCCCCTGCACCGCTTCCACTCGCACTTCAGCCACACCGCTCTTCTTATCTTCAACCCTAAAAGACAACTTCTGCCCGAGATACCGGGCCTCTGGCGTAATTTGAATGGTTGGTTTTTCCCCTTCGAATTTGACCAGCGCCAGCCAGGTCCCTGCACCCGCCAGAATGACCACCAGAACAAAAAAAGCTATCAACATTTTTTTCATCTTTTTTTTGCCTTTCTTTCTTCTCCATTTACTATTTTTCACTTTGGGCGAATCAATTTTTTCACTATTCAATATTTCATAGGGCGTCATCGGTGTCAAGACTGACTAACTGTTGAACATTCGGATTTGTAACACTTTAGCTCTTTGAAAAAAGGTGTGTTGTAAAGGCCAAGGGATTCC
>JASEHN010000307.1 GCA_030018715.1 Thermodesulfobacteriota bacterium
TTTTTTAACTTTAGGCATTTTAGTTCACTTTAGGCACTTTAGTTCACTTAACTTGTACCGTCGATGAACCCCCAGCCAAACTCCGGCAGACTGCCGACAGGCCCGCTCATGGGAAACTGGGCTAAAACCTTTATGGGCTTGGCTGAGGAAGGGGTCGAGAGAAAGAAAAGAGCAAGGCTGAACATAAGTCCGATGATTATGGCTTTCTTTTTCATGGCCTCTCCTCCTTTGGTGAAACGAAAGGTTCAAGTTCATTCTGGCAGCCTTCGTTCGCTCGCTGATCATCACCCCCTTCCTGAAAGGTGTGAAGGCTGCACTTCTTAAGAATTATGAACCCCTTGTAAAAGGGGATCATCAGGTCTGCTTTTGTCAATAATAATAATAAAGTTGGAAAGGATTATATAAAGTGAGAAGGTGTCCCTACACCTTCATATTCGCAAGAACGGTAACCGCCACAAAATCAGAAATCTATAATTGAAAGGAGTGATTCCTACATTGGCAACTTTGGGTATAAAGGCAATGTAGCAAAAGCGGAAAAATTGTCAACAAAAATTTTTGAAATTTGGGAAATTTCTGAATAACAAATTGACACCAGCCCTGGCGTCGTACCATTTGCCTTGCGAAAAAAGCCAGCCGGTTTCTTCAGGGCAAGGATTTTTTTAGTTGTCTCAGACGCTGAGATGGATCCCGGAAGATCTGCAGCCGCCGGAAACGCTCGGCGTAGGCCAGGCCTTTCTCCTTCCCCCAGGCGCCAAACCATTTGCGGACAAACTCCCCCATGATTTTCGGTTCTTTGATCTGGCTGGTGTGGCAACTCAGGGCCTTGATCTTCTGATTCAGGGTGGGTTCGATGTCCACCCATGTATTCGGCTGGGCGGCGGCGAAAAAGTACATCTCCGAGACCGCATGGGGGGTCAATCCTTCGGCCAGGTGACCCGGGAAAAAATTATGGTTCAAGGCCGCGGGATAGGCGGCGTCAAAAGCCAGTTCTCCGACCACCCGGTGGTCGGCGTGGAAAATATACTGGTTATCAAAGGCCCGGTTGGCCGGGTCGTGGGTAAAAAGTATGTCCGGGCGAAATTTACGGATTACCCGCACCAATTCGCCGCGGAATTCTATGGAGTATTGCAATTCGCCGTCGGTTTTTCGCAGGAAGATGACCTCTCGGGCTCCAATCACCCTGGCAGCGGCGCGCTGTTCTTTTTCTCTCGTTTGGGCTAATTTCTCGTTGGTCATGGAGGGATCATCGGTCCCTTTCTCGCCGCTGGTGCAGATGGCATAAACGATCTCCGCTCCTTCTTTGGCCCATCTGGCTAAGGTGCCAGCACAGCCGAAGTCCACGTCATCCGGGTGGGCGCTGATGACCAAAACGCGCAGGGGGTTCTTCCTATTGGTTTTTTGTCTTGTCAATATGTCCTCCTAAATTAGGATAGGCGAAATACGAAAATATCAAATTCGAAAATCCAAATTATAAATCCCCCAATCCACAATTTTCTAAAATATAAAATGACTATCCTTATGGTGTCAAATGGAAATAATTTTCAATTATCTTCAATCTCCCTTGCCTTTAACAAAAGAGCAGTCTATAATCACCAATATCGTTTCCTGGCCGGTTTCCCAGCTTGTTGAGCCGGAAAATCAAGGATTTGATAAGGAAGGGCAGGGACCGTGGGCCGTTCGTCTCTCGCTGAAGACTTTGAAAAACTTCTAAACGTAGGAATTGCCCTTTCCAGCATCCACGACCTGGAAAAACTCCTGGACCTTATCCTGGAGGAAGCTCGCCGCCTGACCAGGGCCGATGCCGGAACGCTTTATCTGGTGAAGAATGGTCAATTGATCTTCAAGGTGAGTCAGTGCCAGAGCTTGACCGAAAGGTTGGGCAAGGCGCGCATGCGACAGATGTATGAATCCTTCTCCCTGCCCATTTCCCGGGAATCAATCGCCGGGTACGTTGCCTTGACCAAGGAAGTGCTGAACATTGCGGATGTGCGGGAAATTAGAAGCGCTGCTTCTTATCATTATAACCCCTCATGGGATGAACGGGCAGGATATATTACCTGCTCCATGCTGGTTGTCCCCATGCTCAACCGTGAGGAGAAGGTCGCGGGGGTTCTGCAATTGATCAACGCCATGAGCGACTCGGACGGCGGAAAGGTTATACCTTTCCCGGCCAAACAAGAAAAGTTAGTTTCTTCCCTTGCCTCTCAGGCAGTGGTAGCCATTGAAAATGCCGAGCTGACCGACGATTTGAAGCAGGCTCATCTGGACACCATCTTCCGCCTGGGCGTGGCCGCAGAGTATAGGGATAGAGAGACAGCAAATCACATCAAGCGCATGAGCCAGTATTGCGTCCTGATCGCCGAAAACCTCGGCTGGTCCGGCGAGGAAGTGGACATGATCCTTCGGTCCAGCCTCATGCACGATGTGGGCAAATTAGGAATCCCGGATAGCATCCTGCAAAAACCAGGGCGTCTGACCCCAGAAGAGCGACGTATCATGGAGTATCACACGATCATCGGGGGGAACATCATGAAAGGTTCCAAGGCAGCCGTGGTGAAGCAATCCCGCATCGTGGCCATCACTCACCATGAAAAATTTGATGGAACAGGATATACTCGCGGACTCAAAGGGGAAGAGATACCCGTTGCGGGTAGGATTACCATCCTGGCGGATATATTCGATGCCTTATCTTCGAAGCGGGTTTACAAAGAAGCCCTTGCGGAAGATGAGGTTCTGCGCATCCTCAGGGAGGGGCGAGGGTCTTTCTTTGACCCGAAGATCCTGGATATATTCCTGGATAACCTCGAGTCAGTGCGTAAAATCCAGGGCCGATACGTGGACCGGGAGGAAGACTTCGATAAATTCAAAAACCTGGACCGCCTGGTCATCGAAGAAGAAGAGAAAGGCAAGAAAGCCTGAAGAGGAGATAAAGAATGGATGTGAATATATACGAGAAGCTCCGGGAACATCTGGACTCCCTGCCCACGGGGTATCCGCAGACACAGAGCGGGGTGGAGCTTAGGATTCTTAAAAAACTTTTTACGGAAGAAGAGGCGGAGATGGCCTGCCAGCTAAAGCCGCTTCCGGAGAAAGCTCAACAGATCGCTCAGCGTCTGGGCCGTGATCCAGAAAAGGTTGCGGACTTTCTTTACCAAATGTCCCGGAAAGGGCTCATCCTGCGGGTCAAAATCGACGGGGTCTATCATTACATGGCCATTATGTTCATCGTGGGCATCCTGGAATTCCAGGTGAATAACCTTGATCGGGAATTTTGCGAGTTATTTGATGCTTATGGACAGGAGGCCATGTTCAAGGAATTAATCCGCCCGCAAACTCCCCAGCTTCGGGTGGTTCCTGTGCAGGAGAGCCTGGATAATCAGATGGAGATCCAGCCTTACGATGAATTGCGGAAGATCATCGAAGCCCAGAAGAACATCGCCCTGGCCGATTGCATCTGCCGGAAAAAGAGCAGCCTGCTCGGTCATCCCTGCTCCAAGCCGCTGGAATCTTGTTTCGTTTTCGGAACCATGGCGGAATACTATATCGAAAATGGCCTGGCCCGAAAAATTACCCAGGAAGAGGCCTTCGAGATTTTGCGGGAGAATGAGATGGCCGGGTTGGTGCCCAGTCCGGCCAACGCCCAAAAAACAAGGGGGATGTGTAATTGTTGCGCTTGCTGCTGCGGTATACTCAAAGCCATCAAACTTCACCCTTATCCTGGCAGCCTGGTGAAATCCAATTACTATGTCCGGGTGGATGAGAACCTGTGCGCCGGCTGTGAGGCTTGCCTGGAACGGTGCCAGATGGAAGCCATCTTCATGGACGATGATCGGGCGATCATCGACCTGAAACGATGTATAGGCTGCGGGCTCTGCGTGACCACTTGTCCAACGAAAGCCCTTTCTCTGCACCTGAAAAAACCCAAAGAACTCTATGTCCCCCCAGCCAAGCCCATGGATACCTACCTGCAGATCGCCAAGGAAATGGGAAAGATCTGAATCAATGGTTAATGACTAATGACCATTGGTTAATGACTTATTTTAAGTGGGGGGGAAAATTTTACGAAGTCACCCACGCCAATGCCATTCCGCTGAAACCATCCTTTGTTCATTTCCAGGGCGTACTGGGCCGGGCGGGCGGAAACGTGCGTCCGCAGGCTGAAAGGTTCCATATCCTGGATGTCCACGATCCTTCCTCGCTGATCGATGAAGGCAATCGAAAGAGGAATGCGGGTATTCTTCATCCAGAAAGAAAGTATCTCTTCTCCGGCATAGACAAAGATCATCCCCTCGTCTTCTCCCAGGCTCTCCCTGAACATCAGTCCTTTTGCCTTCTCGCCCTCCGTTCGGACTACTTCAACTCTTATTTTTTTCTCCTTGAGAGTTAAAAACATGAAAGTTTGTTCTTTAGGGAAAGCACTTGCACTCGCAAAAATCAGGATTAAAAAAAGAAAAAAAAGAACCCTAAAAAAAATCTTTGCCCTGGGAACTTTTTGCAGCTCAATCATTTTTTGATATCTATGGTGAATATCTTTTTGCGTTAAGGCAAACAACTTGTCCCCCTTCACTTTTCATTTTCGTTCATGATTTCAGAATGATGTTCAGGACTAGGAGGGG
>JASEHN010000308.1 GCA_030018715.1 Thermodesulfobacteriota bacterium
AGAAAACAAACCTCAACCTGTAATATCGGGAGAAACCGGTCTACTCGACTCAATTGATGGATAGCTCCGCTTGCGCGGGATATACCGGATAAAAGTAACGATTAGGTACAGAGTTCGTCGAAGTGAGAGATTCGTCGAAAGCAAAAAGTTCATGAAAGATCTTGGCGGACTTTTGTTCCCCAAATACGGCTTCAATTATAACTTATGATTTTTTAAAAACTTAATTTTTTCCTTTACAGGGGGAATATAGGATGTCCCCTCCCAAAAAGAGGACATTTCTAAATTGGCTTAACAAAGGAGAGATACTGATTGACAAGGGGAGAATAGGGTTGTAAAATTAATATATGGAGGTTTAAAAATACTTTTAGTACAGTTTGTGAAACAAAATTTAAAAACCTTTTTCCTTCCCTCTTCCTGTGCCAAAGGGAGTTCAAAACTGTTTTCAAAAGAATCAGCCAACTCTGATTGACGTAAATTTTTTGAATTTGCATCTTATCAGCCAAATTAGAACCAATATTTTCAAGGGTTTTCAGACAAAAAATTTCACTTTCCCACATTGTTGAGGTTTAAATAACTACAAACAAGGAGGTGGAACATGTCTACTAAGAGATGGTTTTTTCTCAGCATGGCATTGGTGTTGGTTCTCAGCTTAATGGTGAAGCTTACCCCTGTGGTGACAGCAGCGCCTGCCCCTGGGCCTACCAAACCCATCAAATGGGTTATTTCCTTTTGGGGGGGTCCTGGGTCGCGCGTCTGGCCTCTCCACCCCTGGTGGGTGGAGGAGATGGAGAAGCGAAGTGGAGGCCGGTTTACAGCCGATATCAAATTTGCGGCCGTATTAGCACCAGAAAAGGAAAAGCTGGATGGTATAAAGGCTCGTATGTATGAGGCGGCTCATTTCGCCCCCCTCTATGCTCCAGGCAAAACCCCTCTGGCCACTATCTTTGAGCTTCCCTTGCTTGCGCCCGCCGACCTTAGACACTTGGTCTATTGGGAGTGGGCTATGCTGGAACACGCGGCTCTTAAGCGCGAATTGGAGGAAAGATGGGATGGGCTGTACATCGGTCCCCACCATACAAGGGGTGAGTATACCTTCTTTGGGGTTAAACCCATTAGAACGGTGGAGGACTTAAAGGGTCAAAGGGTAAGGATAGGGGGCGCCGCAGCTGAACCTTTTAAGGCGTTTGGAGCTGTGCCCACCATGATGCCGGCACCCGAGGCTTATGAGGCTCTTATGAAAGGCATGCTCGACCAATCTTACTTCGCCCCTGTCTCTCACCACGCCTATAAGATTCATGAGGTTGCCAAGTATTTTACTTACAACATGGGTGTCGGTTACGGCATGCTTTGGGCTTTTGTAGCCAATAAGCATGCTTGGGCTGCCCTGCCTGAAGACATTAAGGAAATCCACCGCAAGTTGATTCCAGAGCTGCAAGAGCGCTACATAAAGGAAGTAACTGCAGATAATGAGAGGATTTTCGGCGAATGGAAAAAGAGGGGGATAGAATTTACAGAATTCCCTGCTGCTGAAAGGGAAAAGCTGGCAAAAAAAGCAATGCCCGCATGGGATAAGTGGGTGGCTGACATGGAGGCGAAGGGGCTACCTGGTAGAGACCTCTTAAAGTATGCTTTGGAACAGAGAAAGAAGATCGCCGGCTATTAGGTCAGAATACCGATAGTAGCTTCACTCCCCCATGGTAATATTTATCTTGGGGGAGTGAAGTCTTTATGCGCTGGCTAAGAAGATAGGGTATAAATAAGGGCCATGCAGGAACATCCCAAAAGGGCTGAAACATCAGAGACAGCTAGGTGGGAGAGGTCTGTCCCCATTGTCTACCTAAATCGCTGGCTATCGGCGATAGAGGGGCCGCTGAACGTTGCTGGGGCAATTTTAATTATGTTCATTATGTTGCTCACTGTATGCGAGATAATTAGACGTTATGTCTTCGATATGCCCATCTCTGGTTATTTTGAGGTGGTGGAGCTGGTGATGGCGGGGGTCGTATTCTTCGGCTTAGCCTTCACCCAGCGAGTCGGTGGTAATGTGAGGATGGAGCTATTTATTACCCGGGTAGTCAAAGGGCGAGCCTATCATATAACTGAGTGTCTTACCTTGCTTCTCGCCCTTTTTGTTTTCGTTGTTATTGCTATTTATAGCTTGCAGTCTACCCTTTATGACCTTAAATTAGGCGGGACTACCTACGTTCTTTATTTGCCCACCTGGCCCTCAAAGTTATGTATTCCCATAGGTAGTTTTTTCCTCTGCCTTCGTCTGGCTATCCAGATAATTCAGCATTCACTTCAGGCCGTGGCCGGGGTTGAAAAGAGGGGGCTATAGGTATGGAGCCGATTACGATTGGGCTGCTTGGCACTGCGCTCATGCTCATTTTATTGGTTTTGGGGATGCCCATAGCTTTTGCCGCTGCTTTGGCAGGATTTTTGGGCCTATTTATGCTCAGGGGTTGGGGTGTCGCTGCCGAGGTTATGGGTTTTTTGCCCCATCCCATAGCTACTAAATATGTGCTAACCGTTCTTCCTATGTTTATATTGATGGGTTATTTTGCTTTCCATGCTGGCCTAACCCGTCAGGTATATTGGGCCGCCAGGCAATGGGTGGGACATTTGCCGGGAGGGTTAGCCATAGCCACCGTCTTCGGAAATGCCGGCTTTGCCGCTTGTTCTGGCGCCAGCACCGCCTCGGCAGCTGTTTTCGCTAGGGTGGCTTTACCTGAGATGAGAGGGTATGGTTACGATAGGAAATTAGCCGCCGGGGTGGTAGCCGCCAGCGGAACCTTGGCAGCCCTTATCCCCCCAAGTGCTCTCATAGTTATATACGCCGTTATTGTCGAGCAGTCTATAGGTGCCCTCCTTATAGCTGGTATTATCCCAGGCATCTTCTCAGCCCTTATCTATGCCCTTATGCTCTATTTTAGAATTCGTTTTAATCCGACCTTAGGCCCCGCCCTACCACAAGCTTCATTAAGGGAAAGGCTTATTTCCTTAAAAGCGGTATGGGGGATATTGATGATTTTCGTTATGGTCGTTGGCGGTCTTTATTTTGGTGTTTTCACTCCCACCGAGGCAGGTGCTGCAGGAGCCTTTTCTGCTTTTATCTTGGCTTTAGCCTCACGCGGACTTACCTGGCTAAATTTAAAGGAATCCCTGATGGACACAGCGCGTACTACTGCTATGATATTCCTACTCATCATCGGGGTGCTCATTTTCATAAGACTCCTGGCTCTCAGTGGGGTGACCGACGCATTTATCAAGTTTATGCTGGGGTTGCCTTTGCCCCGCCTGGGGATTTTGATGTGTATTCTTTTTGTCTATGTGATTCTGGGGATGTTTATGGATGCCATAGGCATGATGCTATTAACCCTCCCGTTATTCTTCCCAATAGTAGTTGGCTTAGGATATGACCCTATCTGGTTCGGCATTATCGTGATAAAATGTTGTGAAATATGTCTTATAACCCCCCCTGTGGGGCTAAATGTATATGTGGTCCGGGGTGTTGCCTCTGACATACCCATTGAGGACATATTTCGGGGCATTATCCCCTTTTTCCTTATGGACATCCTCACGGTAGGCCTATTGATAGCTTTCCCGCAGATAGTTACTTTCTTACCCAATACCATGATAGCCCGTTAAAAGGATAGAGCAAGGTATCCATGGCGTTTAAGGCGGTGATGACGGTTTCTTACCCCGGCACGTCCCTGGACCGGTTGGCACATCACGCCCATCACTTAATCATGGAAGGAGAGTCGTATCGGCGAAAACTAAGTCCCAAACCATTAACCCCTCTACCACAAAAGGGGGCTGTCAATGATCGCCGTAATGGAGCCACTTGAAAGTGCCCAAAAAGCAATTTCGGACGGCTTCTCAAACTAAGGTTTTTCACCTCCTTTCAGGGTTGTTTTTCCGGCCGTTTTCTCTGATTTTTCATGGGTTGCATTTTGTGCATTTGGGGCCGGCTGAGTGGACCGGTAACTCTTTCCCTCTAGCACAATTTTATAGGCGCCATGCCGTAAGCGGTCGATGGTCGCTACTCCGAGGATCCGGTTGGGAAAGGCCTCGGTCCATTCCGGAATATCCAGGTTCGAAGTAACGATCGTGCTTCTGCGCTCATACCGTTCGGCGATCACGTCATGAAAGTCTTCCTCCTGGGATCCCTGCAGGGGCTTGAGCCCGAAGTCGTCAATGATCAAAAGATCCACGGTCGCCAGTTTGACAAAGTGCCGGTCAAAGCCGTTGTTGGCTCGGGCGGCATTCATCTGGGCCAGCATCTTGGAGACCGTGGTAAACAAAACATCATAACCGGCCCGAATCGCGCAATGTCCCAGGGCTTGGGCGATATGGCTTTTGCCGGTTCCGCAGGGGCCTACAATCAGAACGGACACCTTCTCTTCGATAAAACGGCAGGAAGCCAAGTCGGTGATTTGGGCACGGTTGATGTTGGGGTTGAAGGTAAAGTCGAACTCCTCCAGGGTTTTCTGGTTGCGGAAGTTGGCCCGGCGAAGGGCGGAGGCGAACCTCTTTTGGTTTCTGCGGGTGTTGATCACAAAGTTGTTTTGACAGAATTTTAAGGTTTTATTTTGACCGAA
>JASEHN010000309.1 GCA_030018715.1 Thermodesulfobacteriota bacterium
TTCCTTCCGGGCCCTTGGAAGGCTTTCATTAAAAAATTGATCAACTAATTTGGAGATGAACAAAAAAATAAAAGAAAGGAGCAAGCCCAATGGCCAGCCACAGCGAGCAATCCCAAACAATTGGCTTGCGCTTTTCCGAGAGAATGTCCGGTTACCTGGCCCAAGGGGAAGCGGATTTCGCAGAAGGAGAGCGGGCCGGAAAAAACCAAAGCGCCTTTTTGTCGTTCGAGGTCATCATTTCCATTAAAGACGTCAAGGATTTTTGTAAATTAACCGGGCGCAAAGGAAGACTCGAAGGAACCGTTTCCTACAAACCGCTCGGGCAAAATTTGCCAATTCGCCATGGAGAATTTACCCTGTTCAGACCTGACCGGGAAACCGGGAAAAGGCACATGGCTTACTCTTTTGGCTTTACCGGAAACGACGGCAGTGATTACTTCCTCTATGGATATAAAGTAATTTTTGACGATCCCGGGGAGTTTGACCCGTTAGCGGATATGACCACGTTGTTTACCCGAATTTACAAGGGCCATTCCCAGGATGAACCTCCCTTCGGGGCGGGCATCCTGCGCTTCCAGTTAGCCAGCCTGCCCTCTATGCTTAACTCCTTCGAAGTCATCCCGGTCCAATCTCTGATGAAAAAATTAAAAACCATTTCTAAGTTTTTCAAGTTCTGTTATGGCGAGATCCGGGATACGTACCTGGCCCGACTAAGCCCGATCTATCATACGGAATACGAAAACTTGGTTTTGAACGGCAGGCTGAAATCAAAGAATGGGACCGGGCAAAATTTTTTCTTTTTCTCCGGGATTCATGACAAGGATTTTCCCTTTGGAGACGAAGGGATCTTCTGGGATATCGCCCTGATTATTCAGAAGGCAGATGGCTCGTGGGCCAAATATGCCCTGACCGACCAGATCATTGAAGGACTGGAACTGGATGTGGAAAAAGGTCTATATCGGTATAAAGGTCCAGTCTATCAATTGCTGGAGGGGTATCAGCTTTCGAGGAGTGAACTTAAGAAGTCTGTTCTACCTGCCCACCTGCGCGAAATTCAGGCCGTAATTGAAATCCATTTCAGTTGTGAAAAATATAACCCTGTCTACCTGCCTTTTCCTTCGATTCCCGGGGTCAATGAACTGGTTTTACAGCAAAGTTTGGACGATCCCCAGAAATGGCTGTCGCACCTAAACCTCCTCGGACTCCACCTGACGCCGCACAGGGTGCGCCCCCTCAAAGGGACAATCATTCTTCAGGACGAATCAATAAAAGAGGAATATACCTTGTTGGCGGAACAAACGCTGGGCGAAGCCGAGAAATCAACTCTCAAGAATATCAGATGGCCAAAGCTCCATTACAATTATATATGCGGCCTGAACCCAGAGGCGGACGATATTTACGTCATTATTCGCACTGACGTGCTCCGGAAAAACCGGAAAGATTTTGGGGACAGAATCCAGGAAGCCTTAGGGAAAATGGTCAGCCATTTGGTTTCTCTTGACCTTAACATTCATAAAGGCGATTGTACGAGATTGGCCGCAGATAAAGCCAAACCCTTCAAAAAAGTCGAGAACAACCTCCTGGAGATAAATAATGATCATCTTCCCGCGGCTGTTTTGCAGCGCCGGATCATTTCCCTGCAAGATGAAGCGGGCAATTTATTCTATGCTCTGGAAGAAAGCACGGATCCGCTTAACCTGGGGAATATCAACTCCGACAAGGTAGTGAAGGTGGCGGCTATCAAGGACAGCAATAAGTTTCATGCCCTGGATGATGTGCTGGAGAAGACCTCTTTCTTTGGCAAACTGGAAACGGCTCGGCAAAAAACCGGCAAGAGCAAGGAGGCTTTCTCGATCATCGTCAAGCCCAATTTTATGTTCATGTACTCCAGGAAAGATCCTTCCACCTTTACGGACCCGGAGCTGGTGGAGCATCTGATGGACCGAATATACGAACGGGGGTATCGCCACCTGGCCTGCGCCGAGGCGCGAAGCACTTACGGAGTTTTCTTCACCAACCGGGAAGTAAAAACCGTCGCCCGCCATATCGGGCTTTCCGGGAAGAATTACCGGGTCATTGACCTTTCAGAAGACTTAGATAACTTTTCCTTCTCCGGCAATTTAGGAGATCATTATGTGAACCGGGAATGGAAACTGGCCGATTTTCGCATCGCCTTCGCTAAAAATAAAACGCACTCTTATTCATTCTATACGCTTACAATCAAGGACATTTACGGCGCCCTGCCCAGGGAAAATAAATTTTTGGAATACCACCATAAACGGGACATCTATAACACCACCATAGAATTCATCAAACATTTTCCCGTGCACTATGCGCTCATCGATGCCCACATCAGCGCCGATGGGCCCTTCGGAATTTTTGCCGACAAAAACCCGAATGTTACCCAAACCATTATCGGCAGTGAAGACCTGGTGGCCACGGATTGGATTGGCGCGGCCAAGATGGGGTTGGACCCGATGGTCAGTGATTACATGAAGAAGGCTGTGGAAGCTTTTGGCAAACCCCAGATCGAGTTTGTCGGCGACCGCTCCCTCTATGCGGACTGGGTAAATGTAACCGACGTCATCCCGCTCCTGGCCTTTGGAGCGCTGGACAGGAATTATTATTTCGGCAACCTGTTTTATTCCGTGTTTGCCTACATGGAAGACTTCTTCCAGTATAAGGACGCAGGTGTCGGGCGAAGGATTGCCAGAATTTTGGCCGACCCGGTTAAATCCCTCTTCTTTCAGAAGGCCGGGCAGGGAGAGCTGGATAGGCAGTTGAACAGAAAGTTGTTTGAGATGTTCAAGGGGATGGAATAAAAGTTGCGGGTTTTAAATTAGCCAAAGAAGATACAGAGATCACAGAGTATTAAAGCCATATAAAGTAAAAAATAAGTGTCAAACGTCTAAAATGATCCAGCTTAAGGCTACACGAAAGTGGCTTATCCAAGGGGCAAAATTTGCCACTATTTCCGTTTAGAAGAATGCTTGTGTGGAGGCTTTACGGAGGAGGCTCCCGGCCATTTTCAGCCAAGATTTTTACCTCTTTTTAATTACCTTTCTTATCTGAGCCTTCGGTTCGATTGAGGTGAGCGAAGTCAGGAGAGAGCTACTCCTTCCAGAGAAGCGGATTAAAGTTTGTCTCTCGGTCATAATGGTCTTCTTGTTCCACACGCTTCAGGTAATTCACCACAATATACGTGAAAGGAGTGATCAGGGCTTCGTAAGCAGATTTCATCAGCCACTGGCTCAAAACCAATTGCCCGAGGATTTTTGGGGGGATGATCCCTGAAAACGCCAGGAAGATAAAAATTCCCGAATCAGCCAGTTGGCCGACCAGAGTGGAACCAATGGTGCGCAGCCACAAATGCCGCCCCTGAGTGGCAATTTTCATCTTGGCCAGCACAAAGGAGTTGAGGAACTCCCCCACAAGATAGGCAACAAATGACGCGCCCAGCAGCCTGGGGGTGAATCCCAAAATGGCCTCATAAGCCTGCTGGGAGGTTTGCGGAGATTCAAACCCGCTAATTTTCCAGAAAGGGGCGGGAGGCAATTGAATGGAAAGCCAGATGACCATGACGGCCAGAAGATTACAGCCGAACCCGACCCAGATCACCCGGCGGGCGCGGGCATAGCCGTAAACTTCAGTCAGGATGTCGCCGAAGATATAGGAGACAGGGAAAATGATAATCGCGGCCGGCAGAAAGAGCGGCCCCAGAGAAATCAATTTGACCGCGATGATATTGGATAGAATGAGGCTGGTGACAAAAATGGCGGTGATGGTGGGGAGCCAGCGCTGCTTAGCCATCTTTCTTTTTATATTCCGCTTCGACGGTAATGGAAATTCCTCCCCGAACTCCAAAATCAGCCGTTACTTTGCACCAGCGAGGTTCCAGGACTTTTACCAGATCATCCAAAATCACGTTGGTTACATGTTCGTGGAACACTCCCTGGTTGCGGAAAGACCAGAGGTAGAGCTTAAGCGATTTGGATTCGAGGATTTTTTTGTTGGGAATGTACTGAATAGTGAGCTTGGCGAAATCCGGCTGCCCGGTCGCCGGGCAAACGCAAGTAAATTCCTCGGTGCGCAGGGTTACGACATAGTCCCGCTCTGGATGACGATTTGGAAAGGCCTCCAGTTTTTTGGTTGGTCTGGCGCCTTTACCCAGCAGGGTCAATTCATCAAGGTCGGCTTTCTGAGTCATCCTGGCCATCTTTGTGCTCTATCCTGATTGTATAGGAAATTACTTTTTTCAACTTTAGTCCGCCTCAGGCGGATCGCTTTAGACACTTGACACGTATCCTTTATTTTTTCGGTTTTAAGAACTCTGTGATCTCTGTGCCCTCTGTGGCTAATTTATAAAAAGTTCTCCGCGGAGGACCGTTATGGCTTGGCCGCCTAAGATCACGCGTGATCCCATCAGGCGAATCTTAACCACTCCTCCCCGGAAAGAAGCCTGGTAGGCGGTGAATTCTTTCCTATAGAGGCGATTCCCCCAAAAGGGACCAAGGCAACAATGCGCGGAGCCGGTAACCGGATCTTCATTGACTCCAACTCTGGGAGCAAAGAACCGGGAGACAAAATCATATTC
>JASEHN010000310.1 GCA_030018715.1 Thermodesulfobacteriota bacterium
CGCTGAGAACCGGGCCGAGAATCCCCCCAACCCCCCAGGCCGTAAAAACTAACCCGTAATTGAGCCCGAAGTTTTTCATGCCAAAATAATCTTTTACGGCTGAAGGGAAAACCGATAAGTTGGCCCCATAATTAAATCCTATGAGCACCGAAGCCAGAAAGAGAGTGCCATACGTGTCCAGCCCCCGGAGCAAGAACATAAGGACTGCCTGAAAAACAAAGACGATAAACATCGTCCAGGTGCGGCCTATTTTGTCTGAAAGAACCCCGGCGACAATTCGCCCGGCCGCATTGCCCACTGCCAGAAGGGCCACGAATATGAATCCTGCTTTAATGCCCGCCTGAAGATCAACGATCTTGGCCAGTTTCCCGATGATCATCAACCCGGCGCCCGATGCAAAAACAAACATGATCCAGAGAAGGTAAAATTGGGGGGTGCGGATCATTTCGTGCCAATCGTAATCCGCTGCCACTGGTGCGGGTGTGGGCCCTCCCATCTTCGCTCCAGGGTGAGGGTTGCCGGGGTTTCCCTGGGCCTTATAACCGGACGGGGGATTTTTTATTAACTGGGCCAGGAGTACGACTATTATCAGGAAAGCGACTCCCAGGATCATGAAGCTGCTCTGAATTCCAAAACTGCCCAGGAGGTAGTTGGCCAGGGGAGCGATGTAAACCGAGGCCAGCCCAAACCCGGCCACGACCAGCCCGGCAATCAAGCCTGTCCGGGCAGGGGGAAACCATTTTACGGCCGCAGGTGTTGCCGAAGCATAACCGAACCCGATTCCGGTTCCGGCCAGAATACCAAAGCCGATAATCATCCCCATGAGGGATTGGCCTAAACTGGCCACGATAAAACCTGCGCCGCAAAAAATTCCTCCCAGGGTTGCTACCAGGCGAGGGCCGAACTTATCCTGCAGCTTTCCAGCCGGGACCATCATTAAGGCAAAAACAGCGATGGCCACGGAATAAGGAAGAGCGGTCTGAGTCTCATTCCACCCCCACTCCTTGTTGATCTGCTTCGAGATAATGGACCAGGCGTAGAGAACCCCCAAAGCCAGGTTGATTCCGGTGCCGGCAAAAGTTACGGTCCACCCGTAACTCTGGTGGCTAACCGGGTGAGGGGAACTGGCAATACGATTGGACATGAAATTTAGCCTCCTAAAAAAAATTAAAAAGGTTCTGGTAGAGACGTCCCATCAGGGACGTCTCTTTTAAGGCACTCTTATGTTGGAATTTTACTGTCTTTCGGATACCAACGATTGGACGACGGCGGGGTCGGCCAGGGTGGTGGTATCGCCCAGGTCGCGGACATCGCCGGCAGCGATCTTCTTCAAGATGCGGCGCATGATCTTGCCGCTTCTGGTCTTGGGGAGGGCGTCAGTGAACTGGATTTTGTCGGGAGTGGCGATCGGCCCAATTTCTTTACGCACATGAGCCACCAAAGCCTTTTTCAAATCGTCCGATTTGATTTCCCCAGCTTTCAGGGTGACGAAAGCATAAATTCCCTGCCCTTTAATCTCATGGGGCATGCCCACAACCGCTGCTTCGGCCACCAGGGAATGGCTGACCAAGGCGCTTTCCACTTCGGCCGTCCCGATACGGTGGCCCGAGACGTTGATAACGTCATCCACCCGGCCCATCAGCCAGAAATCGCCATCTTCATCCACCCGGGCGCCGTCGCCGGTGAAATACATCCCCGGAAATTGCACAAAGTAAGTCTCTTTGAAACGCTCGTGCTGGCCGTACACCGAGCGCATTATTCCCGGCCAGGGTTTCTGGATCACCAGGTAGCCGCCCTCGTTGACCTCGGCCAGTGAGCCGTCTTCGCGAATGACTGCCGCTGCAATTCCGGGGAAAGGCTTGGTAGCTGAACCAGGTTTGATGGCAATGGCTCCCGGAATAGGAGTAATCAGCATCCCGCCGGTTTCCGTCTGCCACCAGGTGTCCACGATGGGGCATTTCTCTTTGCCGATAACCCTGTAGTACCACATCCAGGCCTCGGGGTTGATGGGCTCCCCCACGCTCCCCAGGAGCCGGAGGGAGGACAGATCCCGTCCTAATGGCCACTTGTCTCCGTCGCGCATCATGGCCCGCAGGGCGGTCGGGGCTGTGTAGAAAATGTTGACTCTATATTTTTCCACAACCTCCCAGAAACGGTCTGGTTTGGGATAATTGGGAACGCCTTCAAACATCAAGGTGGTGGCCCCCGCTGCCAGCGGACCATAGACGATGTAGCTATGTCCGGTTACCCAGCCGATATCAGCCGTGCACCAGAAAACGTCTTCGTCTTTGTAATCAAAAATCCACTTGAACGTGGTCATGACGTAAAGCAGGTATCCGGCTGTGGTGTGCAGAACGCCCTTGGGTTTCCCGGTAGAGCCGCTGGTATAAAGAATGAACAGGGGATCCTCGGCGTCCATCACCTCCGGTTGGCAAACCGGCTTAATGTCGTCCGCGGCCATCTCTTCATGCCACCAGAAATCCCTTCCAGACTTCATGTCCACCTTGGTATTCGTGCGGTTGCAAACGATGACGGTTTTAATCGAAGGGCAATTTACCAGAGCGGCATCAGCGTTGTTCTTCAGGCCAATGACTTTGCCGCTGCGGAAGCTGGCATCGCTTGTGATCAGCGCTGAGGCGCTGGAATCCTGGATGCGGTCCTTGAGGGCATCGGCGCTAAACCCGCCAAAAACAATGCTGTGGATGGCCCCGATGCGGGCGCAGGCCAGCATGGCGATGGCCAGTTCTGGAATCATGGGCATGTAGATGGTTACCCGGTCGCCTTTTTTGACGCCCTTCTTCTTTAGGACGTTGGCGAATTTGCAGACCTCGGTGTAAAGCTGCAGATACGTGAAAGTCCGCGTCTCTCCCGGTTCCCCTTCCCATATGATGGCGGCTTTGTCCTTCCGCGCTGTTTTCAGGTGGCGGTCCAGGCAATTGACCGTGACGTTCAGTTTTCCTCCCTGGAACCACTTGACGTAAATATTATCTTTGAAACTGTAATCCAGCACTTTATCCCATTTCTGAAACCATTCCAGATTTTGGGCCTGTTCATTCCAGAATCCTTCCGGATCCTCGATGGACCTCTTATATAACTTTCTGTAGTCTTCCAGGCTCTTAATATGGGCCTTTTCGCTAAACTCCTGCGGGGGAGGAAATTTCCTGTTTTCCTCCATCATGCTGGTGATCGTTTTTTTGTCCTCGGCCATCAATTTACCTCCGCTAAAATATTTTCCGGCTATGTTTGATTATATCGCCTTTTTCCTCCCAGCCAATTAAAAAGCAAGATGCGGCAAAAAACGCTTAAATCTAACTGGAGAAAAAAAGTTCTTGAAACTTCAGATTATCAAAGGAACTCCGCGAGGAAGGAATGAAACGGAAAAACTTCTGCAGATCAACCGGTTTCCCGGAATCGGCAAGGTATAACCCCTGCATCCCGGTGACCATTTTTCGGGTACCTCCATCGATCCTTCCCCAACATAAGCTCCTTGCCCGGGGTTCTGATTTAGGGAAACCTTTCGGCCTTTAGATCATTAAATTTTGGGCAGGTTAAGCGCCTAACAGTTGATCAGTGTCCGGGAATTTTAATGCGAGGAGTTAGCTCCCAGCGTTCGGGAATATTCCAATTGACGCACCGCGGGATCTCCGACTAAATCCATTATCTCTGCGATCAACCCCCGCACTCTCTCTTTGAGGATGAGCATCTCCTGGGCCATGGCCTGCTTTTCCAGGGCCTGTTTAACGGTCTTGTTCAGGGTCAGCTTGGTAAAAGGTTTGTGGATAAAATCGTAGGCGCCTTCTTTCAGAGCCTCCAACCCCATATCCACCTGGCCATGTCCAGTCATCAAAATGATTTCAACAGCCGGGAGGATCGATTTGGCCATTTTTAACAACCGATTCCCGTCCATCCGGGGCATGCAAATATCGGATATGATCAGGTTGACCTTTCGTTCTCTAATAATTTGCAAGGCCGCCTGCCCGTCGGCCGCGGTTAATACCTTATATCCTTCCCTTTCTAATATCTTAAGGATTGTTTCACGAATTGTCTCCTCATTGTCCACTACTAAAATTGTTTTCTTTTCCACACTTCCTCCCAACTCCCTTGGACCCGAGAAGCAAAAAAACACCCTAAAGGTGATTCAAAAAACTCGAAGGGGCCCGATTTAATGAGGAGGGTTGTTGTTTCGGTTGCCAGTCACAGATGAGCAGGGGATTTCGCTCGTTCGTAGCCTGTGAAAATCGAGCCCCTTCGGAGTCTTCCAAAGTTCAATGGCCTAAAAAGCAATATATATGCCAGAACCTCGTTCAAAGGAGCTACTTTTAAATCCATAACACAGTAATATTAAATGATTTTTTTAACAGAAAGGATGCCCGTTTGCTGTCAGCCCGCCTTTATTTCAAAAATAACGACAAATTGTCAACAAATAAATGATTTGCTGATAAAATGGCATTATAAATATTTTTTAAAACATTTTATCGACAAATTGTCAATTTTTACTTATTCTGCCCTTCTCCTTTCTTCTCCTCTTGTATTTTCCGGTAGATCGTCCGGGACGAGATCCCCAGAATTTTTGAGGCCACGTTT
>JASEHN010000311.1 GCA_030018715.1 Thermodesulfobacteriota bacterium
CAGAATTTCTTGAAAATCCTGGATTCCGGGTCGCGCTTCGCCCTGTACACCATGCGGTGCAGGGCTTCGCTTGCCCGGAATGACGATTTCCTCTACTTTTCAAGAGTTTTGCAAGAGCCTCCAATAGCTATTTATTTTCAGGGGAGGAAAAAGGTTGAAAAGAGGATCTTGCGGAGTCATTCAAAAACTGCCATAACCTTTCGAGATCAAGAAATCAGTATGGTGCTCCCCCGATTTTGCCCCGGATTTGTTCTGGGGGAAGTTTCGCAAATGGGCTTGGTATTGCTGGTGGCCATTTCCTACATGGCCCTTTATATCTCTCCGGTTGAAAAAACCTTCCTCTTTGTCCTGGTGAATGGAATGGTGATAGCCGGATGCTTGGCGATTCGGAGGTCCATTCGATGAATACCTGGCAGGCCATTGTCTCAGCTCTAAGGGCGGAAAAAACCGAATACCTGTTCGGTTTGCCCAGCGGAGATCTTTTTTATGATGCCCTTTACGATGTCCCGGAAATCAAGACGGTTCTATTGAGGGAGGAAAGTGCCGGGCCCTTTATGGCCATGGGCTATAGCCGGGTTTCGGGCAAACCGGGAATCTGTTATGCTCCCAGTGGTCCTGGAGTCGCCCATCTGGTACCGGGGGTCTTAGAAGCTCAATCCGCCTGTCTTCCGGTCATCGCCATTGGCTGCAGTTCCAGGAGGGCCAACGCGGGGATGGGCGCCTTTCAAGAAGTGGATCAAATATCCCTCCTGAAGCCCGTCACCAAGTGGTGCGAACGGGTCACCGAACCGGAGCGGATTTTCTGGGTGATGCGGCGGGCCTTTTCTTTAGCCACCAATGGGAAGCCTGGACCGGTGTATGTGGATATTCCCCGGGATGTTGGCGCCCGGGAAACCAGTTTGCAGAAATACGTGCCCGCCGAATACCCGCTGAAAAGTTCGGGAGATCCCCAAAGAATCAAGGAGGCGGCGACCCTATTGCTGAAGGCCAGAAGGCCGGTCATTGTCGCTGGAGGTGGCTCGATTAGTTCCCGGGCCTTTGAAGAGGTGAGAAAACTTGCCGAGCTTTTGAACCTTCCGGTTATGACCACTCCCTGCGGGAGGGGGATCCTGTCAGAAGAGCATTCCCTGGCTTTTGGATTGGTGGGGCTGTACTTTTCGAAGGTGGGGGAAAAAGTGTATGGGAAATCAGATCTACTGATGACCCTGGGGTCCAGGAACGAAGACTTTCAGTCGGGAGAACAGAAATTTTTTCCCAGGGGGGCCAGGTACATCCAGGTGGACATCGACCCCGAAGAGATCGGGCGGAACTGGATCCCCGATGTGGCTGTCGTGGGAGACGTAAAATTAGTGCTGCAGGCTCTTATCAAAGAACTCCAAAGAGGAGGGGTAAAAAAGGGGAAAAGAAACGATCGAATCTCGGAATTGCTGAAGGAGAAAGACGGCTATGAAGCCAAGGTGCAGAGGGAGTGCCGCACGGATTCAGTCCCTATCAAAACGAAGCGGGTCATCCGGGAAATGTATGAAGTCTTTGGAAAGGATACCATTCTGGTAAACGAAAACGGATCCCAGGACCTCTGGTCCTATTACTGGCCCTATTATAAAGTTGGACAAATAAATTCCTGCGTGGCCCCCGGTGAGCAGACCTGCATGGGGGGAGGGTGTTCGGCGGCCATCGGAACCAAACTGGCCATGCCGGATAAGAATGTGGTGTGCCCTACGGGGGACGGGGCTTTTCAAATGTTCATGAAGGAGCTACCCACTGCCGTGCAGCACGGCGCGCCGGTTGCCTATTTGGTTTTGAATAATTTTAGCCTTGGCTGGATAAAATTTGGCCAGAGGAAGCGGGGAAATCGGTTTATTTCCACCGACTTTAAAGTTCAACCCGATTTTGCCCAGGTCGCCCGGGCCAGCCAGTGCTATGGGGAAAGGGTTGAGAAGCCTGAAGACATCCGCCCCGCTCTGGAAAGGGCGCTGAAAGCCACCCGGCAAGGGATACCGGCCGTACTCGACTTTGTCGTAGATGGATGGGACTTTGCCCCCGGGTTCCTGAGATTCTACAAGCGGCTGGCTTGATGGAAGGTAGCAAAGGGGAGGGCCAACAGCGGTGAACTTCGCGTCGATTATCTGAGCGGCCTGGCCTACCTGCCCGATGGTATCCTACCTTTTTTCAAAGGGCTAAAGTGTTACGAAAGCCCAAAGGTAAACAGCGATAAGCGACGAACATCGATGAGATCAAAAAGAATTCCTTATTGGCTCCGGGTGATCTTTGCTCTTTTGGCCTTATGCACGGTCGGGGATGGTCTGGCTGAACCGATCGATCAATGGCATGGGAGGAATCCTTTCCCAGAGGGCAGTCCCCTCCGCATCTATTACGGAAATGGCTTTTTCCTCGCCGTGGGAGAATTCGGCGCGATCTATACCTCCGGCGATGGAGCCAACTGGACATGGAGGAACTCAGGAACAAAACTTTTTATTTATGATGTAGTCTATGGCGGTGGCACCTTCGTTGCTGTGGGTACTGGTGGGACGGTCCTCACATCCTCTGATGGAGTAACCTGGATATCTCAGAATACCGGCATAATCAACCTTATCAGCGGTATAACCTACGGCAAGGATGTTTTTGTGGCCGTGGGGGATCAGGGGCTGATCCTAACCTCTCCCAATGGCGCAGACTGGACGCTAAGGAATGCGGGAACCCATCAAGGACTTAAAAAGGTCGTCTTTGGCAACAACGCCTTCGTCGCTGTTGGAGTTGGCGGGGCCATCCTTACTTCTCCCGATGGAGTCACCTGGACTGTCGCGGCATCCGGATTCACAGGCGATCTGGAAGGAATTACCTACTGGAACAACACCTTTGTGGCTGTGGGGGCCTCCATTCTTACCTCACCGGACGGAGCCACCTGGACGGAGAGGCCCACAGGAACGAATCATTTCTGCTTTGCCGTCGCCCACGGGAGCGGCACCTTGGTAGTTGTAGCGGATAACGGTATCATTATGACTTCCCCCGACGGGTCCGTGTGGACTCATAGAAATTCAGGGACCCCTTTCGCGCTGTGGACGGTTGCCCATGGAGAGAACAATTTCGTTGCCGCGGGAGAAGGCGGTATCCTCCTTCAATCTGAAACTTTACTTAATCCGCGGATCTCCGTTTCTCCCGCTTCCATCGACTTTGGAGCGGTACCGGTGGGAAGTTCATTATCCGTAAATCTGACCATCACGAATTCTGGGTCGGCGGATCTTTTTATTCAGAGGCTGGCCATTAGCGGACCCAATTTCATTGACTTTATCACCCAGAATGACCGTTGCACGGGCACAACCCTCCTCTCATCCCAAAATTGCACCGTCCATATCGTATTCTCCCCCCACACGCTAGGGCCTAAAAGCGCGACCCTCTCCATCTCCTCCAATGATCCCGATACCCCAACCCGAGCGGTTCCTTTGAGTGGAAGCAGCAGCGGATTTTTTTCCAGTACTCATGAGAGCTATTGTTTCATCTCCTTCTCGACGCTCGGCTCAGAACTTGCGAAATATATTGGGATGCTGCGAACATTTCGGGATATCTTTTTGATGGAGAGCAAGCCGGGAAGGATGCTGGTAGATTTCTACTATCAACATTCCCCCCTCCTGGTCCATTTCATCGCCGGGCACGATTTTTTGAGGGAAGTTGTGCAGATGGGTTTGGCGCCGCTGGTGACCATTTCTTACCTGGCCCTTTACACCTCCCCAACCGAAAAGGCTTTCTTCTTTGTCCTGTTAACGGGGATAGGAATAGCCCGATGGCTGAAGATGCGGAGGTCCTTACGAGGAATGCCTGGCAGGCCATTGTCTCCGCTTTCCAAAATTCTTGACTCGCCCTTCTCAATTTAGTATATTCTTAAAAAAATCATCGGTGAGTGGAGAGATGAAAAATAGAAAAAAGGCGCCAAGCCAAAAGAGACCTCTTTTATATTATAAGACTAAAGAGGATATTGAGGCCTACCGTAAAAAACCGGTGATTCTAAAGCTTCAATGGCTTGAGGCCCAGATGGAATTCTTTCATAAGGCCATGCCGGCGAAAGCAAAAAAGATTAGAGAGAAGTTGCGACAAGGAGAGATTTAAAGTAGGAAAATCCTGTAACGCGCCATAAAAAGGAGCATTTCTCGGCCTTTTTTTACTGTGGTTCATACGCCCATTAGGCGAATTTGGCGAGATTTGATCCAAGGGATGGATGCTATGAAACTGTTTACTGCTCTTTTGGTCTATCTCATGCTCATGAGAGTTTTAAGGTTTATTGATGTTCGCGTCGTAAAGTTAGGGACGTTGATGAAAAATATAACTTTACCAGACGAGGAAATTTTGATTGGAAGTCAATTCAGAGAAACAAAATACAAAGTTATAATTTTCATCAACGTCCCCCATTACACAAACGCTCACCACAATGGCTTTTTACCATTGCAGCTTAAAGTGGTTTGAAACCTACTCCTCTACTGCGCGTCGATTCCGAAGGGCCTTACCTCATCTCTCATGGGTCTTTGTGGCGCACTTTCACCTACAAGTCAATAGTAGGAACCGCATTCAGGAATTGAAGATTACGGGT
>JASEHN010000312.1 GCA_030018715.1 Thermodesulfobacteriota bacterium
GATAGGAGACTTATTACCAGCCGGAGGGCTGGCTGTAATGATCGTTCCGATCGACTTAGAAGCCCCTAAGGGCCGGTTGATCCTGCCTCAAGTGCAAACCATCCGGGAGGCCCTGGATCACGATGCCTCGGTTCTCGTGGTCAAGGAAAGAGAGTATGCTCAGGCCCTGGATAAACTGAAAATTTATCCGGATATCGTCGTTGGCGATTCCCAGGTTGTCCTGAAGATGGTCATGGAGACCCCCGAGCCGATCAAATGCACCACTTTTTCCATACTTTTTGCGAGGAATAAGGGAGATTTAATCGAGATGGCCAGAGGGGCGGCAGTAATCGGATCCCTGAAGCCCAACGATAAAATCATGATTGCTGAAGCTTGCAGCCATCATGCCATCGAAGATGACATCGGCAGGGTAAAACTTCCCCGATGGTTGAAGCAATATGTAGGCGGTGATCTGCAAATGGAGGTTTATTCCGGAAGAGATTTTCCGGAGAATTTAAAGGAATATAAGCTCATCGTCCACTGCGGCGGGTGTATGCTTACGAGGAGAGAAGCGCTGTCGAGGATTCACCAGGCCCAGGAAGAAAAGGTGCCCATCACCAATTATGGGTTATGCATATCATTCTCCCAGGGGGTAATTCAAAGGGTGCTTTCTCCCTTCCCGGCGGCCCTGGAGGCTTTTCAAAATGAGATGCTCAGAAGGAAACCTGCCTTTTCCGCACCACGTGGATTGAAGTCGCTTTAAAAGAGGCCACCACCTCCTGTCCTTCCTGTAAGTCTAAATTCTCCAGCGAATGACCCGTGACGAAAGCCACCAGCGGGAATCCGCAATTGAGCTGAACTTTATAAAAGAGACCCAGGGGAATGATTTTGGTGATTCTTCCGGCGAATACATTTCTGGCGCTGGTTGCTCCTTGGGAAAAGAAGGGGGAAAGGGTCACGTTTTCCGGGCGGATACAGAGCACGACCGTCTCCCCAGGTTCTACCTGTCCCACTGCTTCGATTTCGCGACCCATGATCGAGACTAAAAAACTCCCTCTTTCTTTTTTGCTTGCCCGGCCGGTAAGGATGGTCTCGATCCCGACGAAAGAAGCCACAAATTCGTTAAGCGGCTGGTTCATGACTTCCCCGGGAGGGCCAACCTGCAAGATTCTCCCGTTGTTCATCACCCCGATCCGGTCAGAAAGTCTGAGGGCTTCCATCCGGTCATGAGTTGCCAGCAGCGCTGTGGTTTTTGTCTGCCGGAGGACGGATTCCAGATCTTCCAGCAAGGCTTCCCGGGTAGGCGGGTCGAGGGAAGCAAAAGGTTCGTCAAGAAGGAGAATCTCGGGTTGCGTGGCCAGAGCCCGGGCCAGAGCCACTCTTTGAGCTTCCCCCCCTGAAATCTTTCGGGCCGAGCGGTGCAGGAGATGGGCGATTCCGAAGCGGTTCAGGTTTTCGTTCACAAATTCCTTAGTTTCTTTTTTGGGGATTCCCCGAATTTTTAAGCCCGAGGCGACATTCTCAAAAACCGTTGTATCGAAAAGAAGAGGGTCTTGAAAGACCATGGCCAGCCGCCGCCTGTATTCGAAAGCTGAATGGTTAGCGGAAATTTTTCCTCCCTTAAAATAAATTTCTCCTTGAGATAATTTGATAAGGCAAGATAGAGCCTGCAATAATGTTGTCTTCCCCGCCCCGTTCGGGCCGATGAGAGAAAGGATTTCGCCCTGGGCAATTGCCAAATCAGGAATTTCGAGGACGAGGATTCCGCCTTTTTGCACCTGGAGGTTTTTTACTTCCAAGATGTATGAAGAAGCGCTCATCTCGGCCTCTCCCTCTGCTGAATCTGGGTGAGGATCAGGTTGATGAAATAAGCCATCAGGAGAAGGATGATGCCCAGGGCAATGGCCACATCAAAATTTCCCCGGCTCGTTTCCATTACGGTGGCTGTAGTTAACACGCGGGAATAACCTTTGATGTTTCCACCTACCATGATGGAGGCGCCTACTTCTGAAATTACCCCGCCAAACCCGGCCATTACCCCGGCCAGGAGGGGAAGTTTGGCTTCTTTGACCAGGATCCAGACCATCTGGAAACGGGTTGCTCCCAGGGCCAGGATTTGCAGGCGGAGATTTTTAGGAAGGGCTTGAATGGCTGCCAGCGTGATTCCCGTAACAATCGGGGTCGCGATAACCGCCTGAGCGAGAATCATGGCTGCCGGCGTGTACAAAATACCCAGAAAACCCAGCGGCCCGCTCCTCCACAGAAAGATGGTAACGAAGAGGCCGACCACTACCGGAGGAAGGCCCATCCCGGTATTGATCAGGCTTACCAGGAATTTTTTCCCTGGAAACTCCGCGAGAGCCAGGGCCGTGCCGACGGAAATTCCTATTATCAAGCTTATGAGCGTAGCCGTACCCGAGACCCGGAGAGAAAGGAGGGTAATGCTCAAGACTTCCGGGTCGAAGGTAACCAAAAGCCAAAAAGCCTTTTTAACCCCTTCGAAGATCAGGTCCATTTATTTTCCCAACTCCTTTTCTTTTTTGCCGGCATCGGGGAAGAACAAGGGAGAGCCGAACTTATTCACTCCAAAGCCCTTGATAATCTCTTGGGCCTCTTTGGATATTATGAAATCCGCGAATGCTTTTGCTCCGGCGGCATTCACCTTCGGCCACTTGGCCGGGTTAACTTCAATTACGTGGTAGATATTGAGAAGGATTGCGTCTCCTTCTGCTAAATTGACCAGGTGGAGGGTTTTCTTCAAGGCCAGGTATGTTCCCCTGTCGGCTAAGGTATACCCCTTTTTTTCCGAAGCAACACTAAGAGTCTGACCCATTCCCAGGCCGGTTTGCTGATACCATTTTTCTTTTTCGGGATTCAACCCGGATGCTTTCCATAGAGCCTTTTCCTTAAAATGCGTCCCGGAGTTATCGCCTCGGGAGAGGAACAAAGAGCCGGCAGAAGCTATCTTTTTCAAGGCTTCAGCAGGTTTTGCACCTTTGAGCTTTGCCGGATCTTCCGCCGGCCCCAATATAATAAAGTCATTATGCATGACGATTCGGCGGTTGATTCCGTATCCCTCAGCCACAAACTTTTTCTCGTCCGCAGGAGAATGAACCAGCAGGACATCCGCCTCGCCCTTCTGTCCCAGGGCCAGGGCCAGTCCGGACCCCACGGCAATGGTCTTGACAAAATAGCCGGTCTTCTTTTCAAATATCGGGATAAGAACATCCAGAAGGCCGGAGTCCTGAGTGCTGGTAGTTGTGGCCAGGATGATCGATTTCCGGGCTTCGCCTAAGGTTGGGGAAAAAATGATCAAATAGAGAATAATTATCAGCCACGTGTTTTTCATAATTATATTGTATAGGAATTTCCTTTTTTAACTTTAGGCACTTTAGTTCACTTAACTTAAATTCTTCATGACTCCTGTGAATAAAGGATTTTGCCGGAATTTTTAAAATCATAACTTCCCAGTGGCTCTACACGGCTGCGAAATTCTTTTGAATTCAGAATTTCCATGAAAGCCTGGATTTTTTTATCAAAAAAGGTCGGTTGATCGAGGATCATGTCAAAAGCTTCGCAGGTGATGGGAACGAAGGATAAACCCAGAAGCTTGGAAACTGCGACGGTGGCAATTCCCACATCTGCCTCTTTGGCCAGAATGGAGAGGCCCACTTCAAAATGGGTATAGACTTCATTTTCGTAGCCTTTGACTGCGGAAGGAGCAATTCCCGATTTTTGCAGACCATGGTCAAGGAGCACTCGTGTTCCAGATCCTTTTTGCCGGTTTATTAACCTAACCTTCTTTTTCTTCAGGTCTCCAAAACCAGTTATGTGCAAAGGATTTTTGGGTCCAACCAAGAAACCCAGGTGCCGGTAGAAGAGGTTGATTACGACGGGCTTCAAATTGGGCAGGTACTCTGAAAGGTATGGGATGTTGTACTCGCCAGTCTCAGGTTCGAGAAGGTGGGACCAAGCGATGTCGGTATATCCTTGATTTAAAGCTTTAAGGCCATCCGTGCTGCCGGTGTTGGCAGAAAAGATGTAAAATTCCGGATAAGATTTTTTGATGTGGGTTTTGAGGATGTCGAGGATTGGATCATTACTACCAGAGGCCAGGAGCGCTCCCGCAATTTGTTTGCTCTTGATGCGGGCTTCGGCCATTCCGCACCTGGCGTTTGTTTCAATCCACTCATCAATCAATTTTTTAGGAAAGATCCATTTTCCCGTAAGGCGCGTTGAAGGGATTCTTTTGGATTTGATCAGGGCATAAACCTGTTTCTCATGGATATCCAAATATTTGGCCACTTCTTTGGTATTCATGATTTCTGCGGACATTTGTTTCTCCTCCGTCTCCTCCGAGCGGTCTCATCATAAAACAGCCCAAATATTTTGTCAAGGTAAAAAATTACATAAAATTACTTATTATTACTTATTATAACAGTTAAAAGGCGATTTTTTCGACTAAGCTTCCTTTTTAGTAACAATTTAGCGGTTTGATCGCCTCAGGCGGAACAGAAATCCCTCCCGACCTCCCTTTTCCCTCCGGGTCAGAGACCGCTCTGGGTCG
>JASEHN010000313.1 GCA_030018715.1 Thermodesulfobacteriota bacterium
AGTACCCATTAAATATTTTCGGTTCATCTCCAAATTAGTTGATCATATTTTTAAGGAAAGCCTGCCAAGGGCCCGGAAGGGAAGGCAGATTGCGCCGCAAGCATCGGCGGGATAGCCACTTTCCATAAACCCAGAGCTTACCTTCCGCAAAGCGCAGCGGGGGCGGGAAAACAAAGCTTCGAAGAAATTGCAGACCCCCCCGCCACAGCCAAGGAGAGATATACGCCTCATGATTGCAAGCAATATGACTTTCCTTCCGGGCCCTTGAAATCACTGCTCACTTTAAATATGCCGGCCCTTTGACCCTCAACTAATTTGGAGATGACCCTCTAATTTTTGATTCGGGAATTTTAAATTTATTGTCTCCCGGCGGTCTCTGTGCTCTCTGCGGTTAAAAAAATCAACTCGCCAGAAGTTCCCCGTAGATCTCCGGCCGCCGGTCCCGCAGAAAAGTCCATACCCGCCGGGTTTTTTCAATCTCCGAAAGATCGATGCTGGCCAGGACCACTCCCTCCTGCGCGCCGCTGGGCTGGTCCACCAGCTCTCCCTCGGGAGTGGCGCAGAAACTTTTTCCATAAAACTCCTGCTTGGCCTCTTTTCCCACCCGGTTCACCCGGAAGATATAGACCCCGTTGGTTGCCGCATTGGCGCAGATCACTTTTTCCCATTTTCCCTGGGAGGCAAAGGCCGCCGCAGTGGGAGCAAAAATTATCTGGGCTCCTTTAATGGCCAAAATGCGGCACCCTTCCGGAAAAAAATTATCCCAGCAAATTTGCACTCCAACCCGTCCATAGCGCGTTGTCAGGACTGGAAATCCCAGGTCTCCAGGATGGAAATAAGCCCTTTCTTCCCAAAGGGGAAGTTGCGGGATATGAACCTTACGATACTTTCCTAAAATTTCTCCATCCGCATCGATCACCACCGCTGTATTAAAATAAAGGCCCCGGGGGTCTTTCTCAAAAAGAGATAAAACCATTACGGCCTGGGTCTGCAAGGCCGCCTGCTGCATAGCTTCTGTTGTTGGGCCGGGAATTTCTTCGGCCAGATGAAAATTCTCCCGGTTGATGTCCATCGGGAACCAGTGGGTGGTGAAAAGCTCCTGGAAGCAAATGATCTGCGCGCCCCGTTCAGCAGCGATCACGGACAGCAGTTTGGCTTTTTCCAAATTCTTTGCTTTATCCGGCGAACAATTCAATTGAATTCCAGCAATTTTCAACATTCCCTTTTAACTCCTCCGTTTTGTTAAAAAGTGTAGCCCCTTTCTCCATGAGGGTCAAGGAAGAAAAGGGCCACTTTACCTCAGAGATCGCGTTCTCTGCGGTGCGAAATCAAAAAAAGACCCCGGTGGAATCTTCCCCCGGGGTCATCTGCGGGTCTAAAAATAATATCATATATCCTGGAATTATACTTTCAACACATCCGTCGCTTGAGGCCCTTTTGCGCCTTCGGTGATTTCGAACTCTACCTTCTGGCCCTCGGCCAATGACTTGAACCCATCTCCTTGAATGGCTGTATAATGAACAAAGATATCCCTCCCGCCATCCTGTTCAATAAAGCCATACCCCTTGCTATCATTGAACCATTTCACCCGACCGATCAACCTCATCAAGCCCCTCCTTTTTCTTGCCCGAACCAGCGCCCGCAAACTGGCCCGTTACCGCCGATATCCTCGGCATTTCCGCCGTTTCGCATTCCATAATTATCTAAATCCTGTCAAGATATTTTTAAGGCCTTTAAATGGGTGCCACCCTTCACTTTTTAATAAATTGGTGAATTCACAGTGATAGACGAAGCCCGGACGGGAGGGGGATGAAAGAGGGAGCACCGGCGGGAAAAAGATTTAACATAGCCCGTACTTTTCTTCCGCAAAGAAAAGGCGGGATCGAAGGAAGGCAGGGCATCAGTGGCAGAAGCCCCGCCCTTACCCATGAAAGAAATACTGCCTTGTGCTCCCGAGAGATTCCCCCTCCCGTCCGGGCCGGGTCCTGACCATCATCCTGAAATCATGAATGAAAATGAAAAGTGAAGGGGAGCAAGATTTTGAAGGCTCTTGATACATTTATTTAATTTTTTCGAACCCCTCGGTTTTCACCTTCCCTCCCAACTGGCCGCAGGCAGCCATGATGTCCGACCCTTTGCTCTGCCTGACCATGGTTGTAAAACGCCTGGCCATGAGGATCTGGCGGAATTTTTGAACGGCAATATCTTCGGGTCGCTTAAAAGGACTTTGGGAATGTTCGTTGAAAGGAATCAGGTTTACTTTGGCGCGAATCCCCTTTAACAATTTGGCTAAACGATGAGCATCTTCCTCTGAATCGTTCAGCCCCCTGATCAAGACATACTCAAAAGTTATCTTTTCCCGGTTGGACAAAGGAATTCTACGACAGGCGGCCAGTAAATCGTTTAAAGGATACTTGCGATTGATGGGCATCAAGGCGCTGCGCTGCTCGTCGGTCGAAGCATTCAGCGATATGGCTAATTTGATAAAATGATGCCGGGAAGAGATCTCTTCCATCTCCGGGATGATCCCGGCGGTGGAGAGGGTGACCCGCCTGTGGGAAAAATGAAGCCCTGCGGGTGAACGAATAACCTTAAGAGCCCGCACTACGTTATCAAAATTATGCAGCGGCTCCCCCATGCCCATGAGGACAAGGTTGGTGAGCTTTTCTTCCGCTAAGAGCGTGGCCTGAACTCCGATGACCTGGTCGATGATTTCAGAGGGGTCAAGATTGCGCGCCAGCCCTCGGGTTCCGGTAAGGCAAAATTTGCACCCCAAGGCGCAGCCGGCCTGAGTGGAAAGGCAGAGCGTGAAGTGGTCTTTTTCCGGAAGAAGGACGCTCTCAACCGCTTCCCCGTCAGTCAGGAGGAAGCGGTATTTTTTCGTGCCGTCCGGAGAAGCTTTTACTTCCGCCGGCTGTAAAAAGCTGATCCGGGATTTTTCCATTAATTTTTCCCGGAAACTCCTGGCCAGGTCGGTCATCTCCTCAAAGCTTCGCGCCTTTCGCCCATACAACCATCGAGCCAATTGCCCGGCCCGAAATGGTTTTTCCCCGAGGGAAACCACGAAAGATTCCAATTCATCAATCGTCAAATTTTTCAGGTTCACCCGGCCGTTTCTTTCTCTCATGATCCTTTTGCCGCTGCCTCTCCGGCGACCCATCCCGTGCTGAACGCAGCTTGCAGATTATACCCGCCTGTCTTCCCGTCCACATCAATCACTTCTCCGCAGAAATAAAGGCCCTTGATGAGCTTTGATTCCATGGTTGAAGGATGAATCTCCTTCACGGAAACGCCCCCGGCAGTGACAATGGCCTCATCTATGGGCCTGGGCCCCTTAATCGAAAGCCGCCAATCCTTGAGCAGGCTTAAAAGGCGTTTCCTTTCAGCGGCACGTACCTCGGATCCCTTCACACCCGGGGCTATCTCAGCCCTCTGGATGAAAATGGGAACAAGTCTTTTGGGTAAAAGATTGGGCAGGATGTTTAAAATTTGCTGGCGATGGTGCGTTTGAAATTCGCGGATCAAGCGAGCTTCTACCTGTTCGCTGGATAAAGCCGGCTTGAAATCTATGGATAACTCCACTCTGGCGCTGGACAGTTTGTCCACTGCAATACTGCTCAGGGTAAGGATGATCGGACCCGATACGCCAAAATGAGTGAAGAGCATTTCGCCAAATTCATCTCCAGCCTTTCGGCCGGCAGCAAGAAGTGTCGCCTTTACGTTCTTCAGCCCTAAGCCCTGAAGGTCCCGGACAAAAGGCTTTTCAACCTCCAGTGGAACCAGGGCCGGTCGAATCGGCTTAAGGGTGTGGCCAAGGTTTTCGGCCATGCGGAATCCATCGCCGGAGGATCCGGTTTCCGGGTAAGAGGCGCCTCCCGTGGCCAGGATTACTCTATGCGCCTCGATTATCCCTGAATCCGCGCGCACCCCGATTACCCGGCGATCCCTGGCCAGAATTTCCCGTACCGGAGCATGAATCATGGTTTTAATGCTGGGGAAACCGGCATAATCGCGCAGAACCCGCACAACATCTTGCGCCCGGTTGGAGGCCGGGAAAATTCGTCTTCCCCTCTCCTCAACCACCGGCAGGCCGCGGGAGGTAAAAAAAGAAATCAAATCACCATTGAAGAATCGGGAAAAAACATTATGGAGGAACTTTCCGTTATGCCGGTAGGCTTCTATAAAGGTTTGAATGTCCCCGCCGTTAGTCAGGTTGCACCGGCCCTTGCCGGTCAAGGCCAGCTTGATTCCTACCCGGCCCATTTTTTCCAGGAGTAGCACCCGGCATCCCTTTTCTGCGGCCCGTCCCGCAGCCATCAGACCAGATGCGCCTCCACCAATAACGATTACATCCGGTTTCAAATTCAAGAACCTTCACCACAGAGATCGCTGAGAACGCAGAGGAGAAAACAAATTAAGGAACAAAATTAAACAAAATATGATGAACTCGTAAAAAGTCAGAAAAGCCGTCACTCCTGCGAAAGCAGTCCGCCTCAGGCGG
>JASEHN010000314.1 GCA_030018715.1 Thermodesulfobacteriota bacterium
CCTTCCTGGTACTGGAAAACTCCTCCCAACGAAGCCTAACTCGCATACAGACCGCAATCCATCTACATTGGCGGAGATCAAGATACCGGCTAAGATGGTGGGAGAGATGTGGGAGTGAAGATGGGATAGGGGAGGGGGAGGAAAGTGGGGATAAAGGAACGGATAAGAGGGGGTCCGTTTTGGATTCTCCTCTTCTGCACCCAAAATTCAGTGGGCTCCTGTGCTAAAATTGTGATAGAAGAGAATCAAAAAGACCGGAAAAGATAGAACAGACTGAAATAGATAGAAATCAAATTCCATTGAATTTTAGTCAGGTTACGGGAAAACCGGACCAATATCAAGGGGTTAAAAATTTTCGTTTTTCGGACTTAGGACCCAGTGGGGTAACCCGTAGGGGTTCAAATCCCCTCTCTCCCACCAATTCCTCTTTTCCCTCTGTCGGCCATTTTCATACCCATTCCATTGCTCCTTCCTCCATTTTGCTGTTGCTATTATCTTACCGCTTCGAATACAATATGACTTAGGGAGATTTAGTATGAACATCATGAAATTGGTAAGAATAAGCAAAAAGGGGCAATTTGTGATCCCCAAGGAAATGCGAGAGGCCTTGGGAGTGAAAGAAGGAGAGGAACTCCTCGTTACTTTCGAAGCCGGGAAGGTTGTTCTGACGCGTCCACGGGAATATGCAAGGACGACCCGGGGTCTTTTGAAAGGCACCTGGGGAAAGGATCGAAAGGCAGTTGAACGGTATATCGAAAAGGAACGCCGGTCTTGGGAATAGAGATCATGGAGTTTCAGAACGCCTTAAGAAAGCTGAAGAAAATTGGATTAGATAGTTCCATCCTGATTTATCACCTCGAAGATCTGGAGCCTTATGCAAATTTGACCGAAAATATTTTCGCCATGGTTGCCGAAGGCTCTTTGAGCGCGGTTTTATCTACAGTATCCGTGACAGAGCTTTTGGTTCAGCCGTTTACTGCTGGCCAGAAGGATCGAATCGCGGCTTTTGAACGCTTTCTTTTCTCTCTGCCAAACACGGAAATAAAATCCCCGGATTATCCCATCGCCAGGGAAGCCGCACGCCTCCGTTCGAAATACAGGATCCGAACTCCAGATGCCCTCCTGATTGCCACCTCCATGAACGAAAAGGCGGATGCTTTTATCACGAATGATGCCGGTCTGCGTGCTCTCAGGGCTGAAGGCCTTACGATTCTGTTGCTTGCCGATTTTCTGCGCTGAGAGGTCCTCAAGTTCCCAGTTGTTTTATCCCCCACTGCCGTAAATAAAGGCTGCATGGCAATTTTGCGCGTATAGGGGAAGTTGTTTCTGAATTGACTTAACAAAGAGAAGGGGTAGGTATTATCAAGGCCTGAAAATTCAATTCGTCTCTTTGGTTTCGTAGTGGATTTCAGCTTCGGAGCGGCGGATGTAAATGGGGGTAAAAGTGAAGAGATTGAGGGTTTCACCCCTTTGAAATTTTGGCAGGCTGAGTTTAGCCACGTTCAGGGCGCGGGGGAGGGAAAGTTCGGGCGACCCGAAGGATGCGCGGGCGCCGAGGTTTTCCCGAAATACGTCTCCATAAACCTCGACTCCATTTCCCAGGAAAAGGGTGTTTTCGCTGATGCGCCGGAAGAGTTCTTCGGGAGAAACAACCCAATCTTCACTCGTTCGGATGATCTTTCCCGAACCGTCCCCGCGGAAAAGAGCGGCATAGACTTCCTTTTTGCGCGCATCCAGCACCGGGCAGATGGCCGTGGAACTGTAGGGTGCATTGTAGGCCAGGGCTTCCAGCGTGGAAACGCCGACTACGGGGATTTTCAAACCATACACAAGCCCCTTGACCGTGGAAGCGCCGATGCGCAGGGCAGTGAAAGAGCCTGGTCCCAGGGCCAGAGCCATTCCCTGAATATCCCCGACGGATAAAGAGGTTTCCCTGAGCAGGCTGTCGATGGCTGGCATTAATCTTTCGGAATGAGTGCCCGAAAGGTTAAGGGTAAACTCCCCTAAAATCTTTTCTCCCCCCAAAGAGTCCTTCCCGCCAAACGAGGTTTCCATTATGGCCACGCTGGCAGTCGGGGTTGAGGTTTCCAGAGCCAGAATGAGCATCTCTTATTACATTCCCATGATGCGGCTTAGGTCGTTATAGAAGACCAGAAGCATGATCAGGATGATGATAAAAATACCGACCTGCTGGGCTCTTTCGCGGAGTTTCAAGCTGACCGGCCGGCCGATGATGCCTTCGATGGCAAACATGAGGAGGTGCCATCCGTCGAGGATAGGGATGGGTAAGATATTCAGGATGGCCAGGTTGATGCTGATCACCGCCATGAAAATTATCAAACTAAGAGCCCCGGCTTTGGCTTGCTGGCCGGCCAGCTGGGCAATGAGGATCGGGCCGCCTATGGTTTTGGCTGAGATTTTTCCTTCGATGATCTTGACGATGCTGATTACGGTCAACTCGGTGATCCGCCAGGATTGGACAACGGCTTTGTAAGTGGCTGTAAAGGGGTCAAAGCGTTCCGTGAAGTAAGTTCCGGCCGGGGAAATCCCGATCAGGCCAACCCGCACTTCATCCCCGAAGATATTTTTCTGGGTGGAGACCTGGGGGGTAACCGTAATATCAAAAACTTTTTTATCCCTTTCCACCTTCAGGAGCAGCGGGCGTTCGCTGCTGTCATGGATAATCTGGGCCAGGTCTTCCCACCGTTTGATAGACTTTCCGTTGGCCCCGAGGATGCGGTCGCCTTTCTGGATGCCGGCTGTAAAGGCCGGATAATCCGGTTTCACTTCGCCTATTTCCGGCAGCAGCGCCGGCATCCCCACCATGAAGACCACCGCGAAAGCAACTACCGCAAAGAGAATATTGAAGAAGGGACCGGCGAACACGATCCCCAGGCGTTTGCTAACGGGCTGAGCGGTAAAAGACTTGGCCAGCAGCTCGGGTGGAACCTGTTCCCCGGCCTCCTCCCCGACCATCTTTACATAGCCGCCTAATGGCACCAGGGATATCTGATATTGCGTTTCCCCTATTTTTTTCCCCAATATCTTTGGGCCAAAACCCAGGGAGAAGGTAAGGACCCCGACCTTCGACTTTTTGGCCATGAGAAAATGGCCTAACTCATGGACGAAGATCAAAACCCCTAAAACCACAATGGTGGCAATTATTGTTGTAATCACAATGCACCTCGGTCGATCATTTTCTGGGCTTCGCGTTTGGCCCAGGCGTGCGCTTGCAGGATGTTTTCCAGGCTACGCTGTTCAATTGGCTTGTGCCGGGCCATGGTTTGGCGGATCAGCTGGGATATCTGCGAGAATCCCAGACGGCCCTGCAAAAAGGCCTCTACGGCCACTTCATTGGCGGCGTTGAGAACAGCCGGCATGGTCCCTCCTTCTTTTAAGGCCTGATAAGCCAGACCCAAGGCTGGAAAGCGCTCCGGGTCCACCGGGCTGAAAGTCAGCTTGCCGATTTCGAAAAGATTCAGAGAAGGAAGCTTAATGTCCAGCCTTTCGGGATAAGCCAGGGCATAGGCGATCGGCCCGCGCATGTCCGGGATGGACATCTGGGCAACCACCGATCCATCGATATATTCTACCATAGAATGAACGATCGATTGCGGGTGAATTAAAACCTCAATCTGCGGGGCTGGGACACCAAAGAGCCAGTGGGCTTCGATAACTTCCAGCCCTTTATTCATCAAGGAAGCGCTGTCGATGGTTACCTTCTTCCCCATACGCCATTGGGGATGGTTCAAAGCCTGCTCAGGGGTGACCTTGGCCAGCTCCTCCACAGGGGTATGTAAAAAAGGCCCGCCGGAAGCCGTGAGGATGAGTCGTTTAATATCCTCTTTGCGATGCCCGGCCAGGGCCTGAAAGATGGCGCTGTGCTCGCTGTCAACAGGAAGGATGCATACCCCCCAATCCCTGGCTTCCTGTTGCAAAATCTCTCCGGCCATAACCAGAGGTTCTTTATTGGCAATGGCCAGGGTTTTCCGGGCTCGCACGGCGGCTAACGTGGGCAAAAGGCCAACACTGCCGGCGAGGGCAGAAAGCACCATTTCCGCTTCCGGGTGGATGGCCACGGCCATAAGCCCTTCCATACCCGAGAGGATCCGGGTTTTACTCCCGGGCAAGGAGCTCTTAAGCCGCCTAACTGATTCCGGTTCCATGAGAGCGACCAGTTCCGGGCGGAAGCGCTTAATCTGTTCCTCCATTTTTTCCATATTTCCGCCTCCGGCCAGAGCCACGACCTGAAATTTATCCGGGTGCTTAGCGACAATGTCCAGAGCATTGACTCCGATGGAACCGGTGGAACCGAGAATGGATAGTTTTTTCATATTTCACCGCAGAGAGCGCGGAGAACGCAGAGAATAATCGTCCGAAAAGGGAAATCTAAAAACTGAAAAATTAATTTCTGAATGGGCTTTTCCACTTGACTCATGTTAATCTGTTGTTTAGGAATCAGTTTGTTTGAGAGTTATCGTTACCGGTGGCTTTCTCAG
>JASEHN010000315.1 GCA_030018715.1 Thermodesulfobacteriota bacterium
CGCGCCGGAAGCATCGGTTGGGTTTCCGCTTGGCCACGAGGACAAAAGATCTTTTTTTTCGGAGGAGGCGGGGGTTCTTGCCCGCCCCATATGAGGAGATATAAGCGCCTAATGATTCTCCGCCTAAGGCGGATTCCGGTCTGGCCCCCGGTCCCTGGAATCCCTTGGCCCTCACAACACACCTTTTTTCAAGGAGCTAAAGTGTTACAATTCTTGTCTCTCTGCACTATTCAATGAATTGATGAATTCACAGTGATAGACGATGCCCGAACGGGATCGCTTCCCCGACCTGGCGGCGAATCCACCAATTCGCTTGACTTTTTATATTTATTTCAGTTTAATGATTATGGTTTATTTCCCAGGAGGAATGCAAAGATGGATATTTCTGAACTTTTAATTTTCGTGCAAAAAGAGAATGCTTCGGACCTGCACATTAGCGCCGGGGAACCTCCGCTGGTTCGTATTCACGGCGAAATGAAGCGTATCGAGATGCCCCCCCTATCCAAAGAAGAATTGCACGTCATGCTTTATGATATCCTCAATGACCAGCAACGGAAAAAGTTCGAGGAAAATCATGAGCTCGATTTTTCCATAGACCTGAAAGGAATTGCCCGCTTCCGGGTAAATGCTTTCCGGCAGGCCCGGGGAGAAGGGGTGGTCTTTCGGGTCATTCCTTCCAAAATTTTGACACTGGAACAATTGGGCCTGCCGAAAAGCCTGCGGGAAGTAACTCAGAACGAGCGGGGTCTGGTTTTAGTTACCGGGCCAACCGGAAGCGGAAAGTCCACCACCCTGGCGGCGATGATCGATGTGATCAATAATTCCTTAAAAGGCCATATCATCACCATCGAGGATCCCATCGAATTCGTCCACCAGTCGAAAAAATGTCTGATCAATCAACGAGAAGTCGGCGCCCATACCCATAGTTTTTCCAATGCCCTGCGCAGCGCCTTGCGCGAGGACCCGGACATCATCCTCGTGGGTGAAATGCGCGACCTGGAGACTATTTCTCTGGCCCTGACCGCAGCCGAGACCGGGCACCTGGTTTTCTCCACCGTGCACACCAGCGGAGCTTCCAAAACCGTTGACCGGATCATAGATGTCTACCCGGCGACCCAGCAGGATCAGGTCCGCGCTCAGTTTGCCGAATCCATCCAGGCCATCATTTCACAGGTGCTCTTGAAGCGGCGCGATGGACGAGGACTCGTTGCAGCTCTGGAGATCATGATCGGCACCCCGGCAGTGCGCAACCTCATCCGCGAAGGGAAAGTTGCTCAGCTCCCCTCGGCTATCCAGACCGGCCAGAAATTCGGCATGATCACCCTTGATCAATCCCTGAAAGACCTGGTGGCCAGGGGCATCGTTGACAAAGCGCAGTGCCTCTATTTGGCCAGCAACCCGAACGTCTTTAATACCTAAGGAGGCTCTCAGGATGAGCACTAATATCCGTGAACTTCTGGAAGAGATGGTCAGACGGGAGGCCTCTGATCTCTACATCACGGTGGACAGTCCCCCAATGTACCGGGTCGAAGGATCTGTTTCGGCATGGGGAGGGCGCAAATACACCCCTGAAGAAACCGAAACTATGGCATTCTCTCTGATGAGCCAGATCCAAAAAACCTACTTCGCCCGCAGGTGGGAAATGAACCTGGCCATATCCTATCCCAACCTCGGCCGTTTTCGGGTAAATATCTTCCGCCAGCGGGGCTTTTTCGGGTTGGTCATGCGGCATATTAAAATTTATATTAAGACCATTGATGATCTCGGCTTACCGCAGATCTTTAAAAATATCGCCATGAGCATACGTGGCCTTGCTCTGGTCGCCGGGCGCACAGGCTCGGGGAAATCCACCACCCTGGCGGCCCTCATCGATTACCGTAACTCTAATGCCAGCGGGCATATCGTCACTGTCGAGGATCCCATTGAATTCGTCCATGTTCATAAAAAATCCATCGTTTCCCAGAGGGAAATCGGCATCGACACCCATGGGTATGGTAGCGCCTTAAAACACACTCTGCGCCAGGCTCCGGATGTGATCCTTATCGGTGAGGTAAGGGACGTCGAGACAATGGAAGCGGCCATCGATTACGCTGAAACCGGACACCTTTGCCTGGGAACCATCCACGCCAATAACGCCAACCAAACCATTGAACGTATCATGAACTTTTTCCCCCCGGAAAGGCACGAGCAAATCTATATGCAACTCTCCTTAAATTTAAGGGCCATCATTTCCCAGCGGTTGATCCCCACGATCAACAAAACGCGGGTGGCTGCCGTGGAAATCCTCCTGGATACCCCCCGGATCAAGGATTTAATCCACAAAGCTCAGATCGACCTCCTGAAAGAAGCCATGGCCCAAGGAAATTTGGAAGGTATGCAGACCTTCGATCAGTCTATATTCGATCTGTACAAGCAGGGGAGAATTGATTACGACAACGCCATCGCCTACGCAGACAGCGCCAACGATTTGAGACTGCGCATAAAGATGGATGAGATTGGCGAAAAGAAAGAAGTCATGGACCATGGCTTAAAAATCAAGCCGGAATTTCGGACTTAAAGCCAATTCGAAAGGTTTAATTTAATAGCCACAGAGGGCACAGAGATCACAGAGTTTTTTTTAAAAAATATGATTTAGCCAATTCAATAATTAAATAGTATAGGAATTTTCTTTTTTAACTTTAGGCACTTAACTTGATTGTATAGGAAATTCCTTTTTTCAACTTTAGTCCGCCTGCGGCGGAATCAATTTAGCCATTTGACATTTATCCTTTACTTTTTCTTAACCAAGGTTTTTAAAACCCTGTGATCTCTGTGGCTAATTTAATAATTCACATTGTAATGTTTTCTATTGAACCCAAAAAATGCGCGAATTTATAAAAACCCCTGTAGCCGCAGGCTTTAGCCTGCGAAAGAACGAACCCAAAAGGTTTAATATTTTCTTGATTTAATAGAACCGTCCTTTTTTTCTTCCTCCTTTTAAATGTTAATAAGCCAGCCTGCTCCTGTCACTCCTATCTCGCGACAAGCATCAGAAATCCAGCGGGCTCTTCATCTCTTTTACGGTCTTGCTTGGAATGCAGTGGGTATAGATCATCGTGGTTCTCACGTCACTATGGCCGAGCAGGGTCTGGATCGTCCGGATATCATAATTGGCCTGCAAAAGATGGGTGGCAAAGCTGTGACGGAAGGTGTGGGAGGTGACACGCTTGGTGAGTTTAGCTCGACGTACCGCCTCGAAAAGCGCATCCTGGACATGAGTCTCGTGCAGATGATATCGCCGCAGTTCTTGAGCCGCCGAAACCTTTGTGAGGGTCTTTTGCGGGAAGAACCACTGCCAGATAAGATCCTTTGCTGCCGAAGGATACTTCTTTTCAAGCCGGTCATCAAGAAACACTCCGGCATATCCCGCCGCGAGATCTTCGTCATGAAGGTTCTTCACCACCTCAAGTTGGGAAGTTAGTTCCGGCACAATCGTCTCCGGTAGGGGAACCGTACGCTCCTTTTTCCCTTTTCCGTGGACCGTGAGTATTCCGGCCTCGAAGTTAAAATCCTTGACGCGAAGTTGCAGGCATTCGAACAACCTGAGCCCGCAACCGTAAAGCAATTTGACCACGAGATCATAAGGATATGAGAGGTGCTTCAGTACGGTCTCTATTTCCTTTCGGGAAAGGACGACCGGAATGTATTTTGACTTTTTGGCCCGGGGAACGTCCTTGTAATCTCCGAAATCCTGTTTGAGAGCATGCCGAAACAAAAAAAGAAGGGCATTGAAGGCCTGGTTCTGAGTGGAGGCTGAGACGCGGCCTTGAACCGCGAGATAGGTCAGGTATTCTTTGACTTCCTTCGATGACAGAGACTTCGGCGGTTTATTCTTTAGAAAAAACTGAAACTGGCGCGACCAATGGGCGTAGGTTTTAAGCGTCTTTCTGGAGTAATGTCGTGTTTTGATCTCTGCTGCCAACTCGGCGATGGCGGTATCCCATTCCGGAGATTCTGATTTAACGGCATAGCCGTCTTCCCACAGGCGCCAGGGCTGCCGCTGTGCCGGCAGACTAGATGAATGGGTCTTTGGGGGAATGGACTGGGGCAAAGAGGGAAACCTATCCCGGACCTTCGGAGGTTCTGGGATGGATGACGTTGGGGTGTCGATATTGATATCCGGAACCGGGGTTTCGCCTTTGCGCTGCATTTCAAAAAATAAGGATACAGCGTGGGTCGCCTGATTTTGCTGGAAGGGGGTCTGTCTTTTTGTCCGCAACTTGTCGATGAACAAACGTACCTGGTCAGGTCGGGCTTCAGGAACAGGATATTTGGTGCAGAAATCCAGAAAATACCTGAGCCATTTTTTATAGTCCGCACGCTGTTTCGGCGCAACAGCTCGTTTTTCGAGAATGGCGTCAAACCTATTCAGAATGGGATTATTTTGATATTGACAATACCGGAACTTCCTGATATTGGAAGGAAACTATTCAATATATTGTTCCCCCCTCGCTT
>JASEHN010000316.1 GCA_030018715.1 Thermodesulfobacteriota bacterium
GCATTAAACCCCGCCGGAATTAATCTGAAATGTAACCCCGCTGCAGAGCAGCGGGACATTATTTCTAACGGGGTAAAGAACGGAATAAAACATGGATGGAAAGAAAAAGTTATCTGTCTCCATTGAGGTCAAGGCCGAAATTTAGGGTTACGTTTTAGAGTGATGAAGAAAACTAAGAAAAAAGAAGAAGTGTTAGAAGTAAATATTTCAAAGAAGAAGCAAAAGGGGTGTTCCTTCAGCTGGGATAATTTAGTTGAAATGAAAAACGACAAGACCCAGTTTTTTGCCGGGGATGGTTTTAAGCGCCTGCAAATATTGGACATTGACGAGAAGACGGCAAATATTCATATGGTATGTGAGTTGGGGAGAAAAACATGGCCTTTGAGTTTTGACAGATTAGAGGAATTACATGGTAAAATTCACAGCGGGGAATTAAAACTTATTCCATATGAAATTGATAGATTAATGCCAACATGGGGAAACTTCATCACGGGTCTATTTAAATATCTTGGTTGCGATAAGAATTGACCACGCTTTCATCCTTCCCTTCAAGTAGACGAATCGTTTTAAAAGTTATCTTAATGTTAAGGGGTATACAGTGTTACGAGGAGCTCACACTTTTCATCTGAAATATTTCGAAGTTTATGCTTGGTTTCAGAATCGAAATGGATGGTCTCTCCCTGCTTCAGATGGAACACTTTGCCTCCCAGGGTGAGCTCCAATTCTCCCTTATAAACAAATATGAACTCCTCTCCTGGATGCTTATATTCTATCATTTTGTGGGCTTCTCTGGGCTCAATCGTGACCATAAAGGCCCGTAAACGCTTATCCGCTGCCCCTGGAGTCAGAGTGCGGTAAGAATAGTTCTGCGTGCGCTTTATAAACCCTTCCTGCCTCTTTCCATCAATTTGAACCTTTTCCTGTTCGGTCAAAAAGTTACTGGGGTCAATCTTGAGGGCCTGCGACAGTTGCAACAGAAAGGAAACCGGAGGGGTCAGGCTGTCCGACTCCACCTGCTCAATAAACTCTGGTGGTTGACCGGTCTTTTCCGCCAAATCCATGACGCTCATTTTGTGGTCTTCTCTCAGTTTTTTGATCCGCTGTCCGAAGGTGACTGACCTCTGGTCCTTGCCCGTTTTAACCTGGGTGCGATAGAGGTCTGTGATCTCCCTGAAAAGATGATTTTTAATCTCCGTAATGAAGGCAGGAAGGAAGGATTGCGCATCGGCGACCACTCCAATATCGGCCACCGTAAAGATCGTTGCACGGGAGTCACGGTTGATTGCCACAATCGTCCCTGCTCCCTGAAGGGCGGCGGTATATTGAACCGCACCGGAGGTGCCGCAGGTAATCAACAGTTCCGGTTTGATGGACCTGCCGGTCTGCCCGATTAACTGCTCATGCGAGGTCCAATGAGCATCCACGGCAGGCCGGGTTGCCCCCACCTCAGCTCCCAAAAGCAAGGCCAGCTCCCTTAGATAGTTAAATCCTTCTAAATTCTTGACTCCGCGACCACCTGCGACCACGATTTTAGCATCCTCCAGTTTCGAAGCCTGGGACGCTTCGTGAACGGAAGAGATCACACTGATTTTGGAAGAACGTTCATTAAATATTTTGTCTATTCTTACTATCTCTCCATTGGCGTTTTTATCATACGGACGTTCTGGGAAAGTTCCAGAGCTGACGGTGGCCATGTAAGGTCGATTCAAACTCCATACAATACGGGCTAAAAAATTGCCCCCGAAGGCAGGACTCGAGGCAATAAGCCTATCCCTTTGCCCATCCCAATCCAGAGAGACACAGTCTGCACTCAGTCCTACTCCGAGTCGCTTGGAGATCCTGGCCGCCAGTTCCATCCCGAATTCAGAGGTCCCCAGAAGAAAGACCTCTGGCTGATGCTCCTGAATCAGATCGCTGATGACGGCTGTAAATAAATCCGTTCGATAGAAGGCCAGTTGCGGGTGATCCACCAGCAGGATACGCTGGGCACCGTGGGCAATATATTCTCTAACAATCCCCTCCACCTGGTGTCCAAGAAGGATCACCGTGACCCTCCCCTTATCACCGGAAAGCGCTCTTGCCTTTCCCAAGACTTGAAGGGTAAGCCGATCCTGAGGATAATGGCGATGGTCTCCAAACACCCAAATCTCTAAATCTTTTTTCATGGCCTGATTCTAAGACAACAAATTTTTATCCATTAATTTTGCAAAAAGCGACTTGGCCTGCTGCCGGGGTTCTCCTTCAATAAAGGCGCAGGATTTTTGTTTGGCTATCGGGATTAATTCTTCCACCCATGTACGGGAACCATCACTGCCAACCTTGGCAGGATCGGCATCTAAATCCTCCAAATTCCATCGCTCAATGGTGTATCGGGTGAAAGTGTCCTCAATTTCGATTAAACTCGGAGTGCGCATCCCGATCTTCGAAGAGACCGTGAACAGAGCGGGGGAGGAGACCTCCGCGATTTCCCTAAATCCGTCAGAGGTTCGTTCGACACGAAACAGATTTTCCTTTCCTTCCACCCTCTCCACACCGGTGACATGGGGGATATTCAGCTCCTCGGCCAGCTGGGGACCTACCTGTGCGGTCCCGCTATCCGTGGTTCGCATACCGCAAAGGATCAGGTCATATTTGCCGATTTTCCTGACCCCCATTCCCAGAACATAAGAGGTAGCCAGAGTATCGCTCGTGGCAAACCGCGGGTCGGAGAGCAGCACCGCCCGGTCTGCCCCTATGGCCAAAGCCTCCCATAGCACCTCTTCGCTGATCTCGGGACCCATCGTGACAGCAGTCATTGTGCCGGAGTACTCCTTTTTAAGGCGCACCGCCATAGCCAGGGCACACAAATCAAAGGGGTTGATCCGGGAGAATTCTGCGGAGCGCACAATACGGTGGGTATGGGGATCGATCTTCACCTGATCTCCAGCGATCACCTGTTTGATGCATACAATGATATTCATTACAGATCCTAACCTGGCTTAATCAGAACTAAACAGGGTATGGATAAATTCTAAATTCGAATTCCCAAATTCAAATGATCCAATTTTCAAAACCGATTTCGTTTTCTTTTCAAATTTGATTTTTGGATTTCTTTCATTTGAATTTGTTTAGAGTTTCGAATTTAGTGCTTATAATTTAAAAGGATACTCAGTCTTCCTCTCTTTTTAATAGCTCCCGGGCGATCACGATCTGTTGAATCTCATTGGTTCCCTCATAAATCTCCGTCGCACGGGCATCCCGAAAATAACGCTCGATCGGGTAGTCTTTGCTGTACCCGTAACCTCCGTGGATCTGTACGCCCATAGAGGCCACTTTCGAGGCGGTACGGCCGGCAAAGAGCTTGGCCATGGCCGAAGGGCAGGACAGTTCCCCTCTTTGATCCTTAATATGGGCAGCCTGTAAGGTCAGGAGCCGCGCTGCCTCCACCATCGTGCCCATGTCAGCAAGCATCATCTGAATGGCCTGATGTCGGGCTAAGGGGACGCGGAATTGTATTCGCTCTTTGGCGTATTTCAAGGACACATCAAGGGCCCCTTGACCGATTCCCACTGCCTGGGCTGCAATACCAATCCGTCCCGTGTCCAGAGCCCCCATTGCAATTTTGAACCCGTCACCTTCCTGACCCAGGAGGTTGGCCTTGGGCACCCGGCAGTCCGTCAGGACGATCGAGCTGACTGGATTGGCCCGCATACCGCAATTATTTTCGAGGAGCCCCACTTCAAATCCGGGAGTGCCGCGCTCCACAAGGATGGCGCTGAAGCCTCTCTTGACATCGCCCGGTTTGACCGAAGTAAAAATGATCAAGGTGTCGGCCACCCCTCCATTGGTTACAAATATCTTATTGGCGTTGACGACATAGGAATTGCCATCGAGGATGGCCGTGGATTCAATCGACAGTGCGTCCGACCCGGCATTGGGCTCGGTTAAACAGAAAGCCCCGACCTTTTCGCCGGCAGTTAGAGGGGGGAGGAATTTTGCCTTCTGCTCATCATTGCCGAATTGACTTAAGGGATAGACCACCACGCTGTTATGCACGGCGATGGCAAGCCCCATGCCAGCACACACGCGTGATATTTCCTCAATTACCAGGCAATAGGAGATCGAGTCCGTCTCAGCTCCGCCGTATTGCCTCGGAGCCTGCATGCCGAAAAAATTTAGGGATCCCATCTTCTCAACGGCTCCCCAGGGAAAACGTCCTTCCTCGTCAATCTCCTTGGCGATGGGAGCCAGTTCAGCCTTTGCAAATTGCCGGGCCATCCGTCTGATTTGTTTCTGTTTGACCGAAAGGGTGAAGTCCAAATCCATCACCTCAATTTAAAATAGATTGATCCTGAATATCATAAAAGTAAAATACTAAAATTTCAATAAGGCCAAATGGAATGGGTCTTTATTGGGCACAGTCAAGAGCGCAAAAAATAAATGGGTTAGGACAGGTAATCCCTCAGTTATGGGTAATTATTGGTTATGGAGTTATTCCTTTTTCCCCG
>JASEHN010000006.1:0-6615 GCA_030018715.1 Thermodesulfobacteriota bacterium
TTAAAGGATGATTTCCCAACCTGGCCGGCCACTGATAAATATCTCCTTTGATTATTTCCTGGATCATCACGCTGGTATAGGAATTAATGGAGGCGTAACCCCCGAGGAAATGATCCAAAATGCACCCGAATAAAAACAGGTCTCCCTGACTGGAGAAATTGTCCTGGCTCATCCTCAGCTTGATCTCTTGCCCCCTCATTAAGAAGCCCGATACCAGCCGGTCAGAGGTTTTGGCCTCCACGTTTTCAATTCCTTTGATCCGTTTTCTGTTGGCTAAAGTGGCTGCCCGGTCGCGGCGTTCCGGAAAAATGTAGAGCCCCAGCAAGGCCTGCAAGTTTTCCGCCCGGGCCAGGGACAGGTAGTTCAGGGAGAGGTGGGAGATGAGCTGCCATAACAGATTCGTCCCCAATGACGGCAGAAGCGGGCTGGTAGGAGCTTGAATATTTTTGAATTCCACGAATTCGGGAGAACTGGACGTGGGTTGAGATATATCCCCCACCCGGAGGTTTTCCGCCAGAGAGCCATTGGTACAAAGGAGATGGATGGAAAGGGTTTCGGATCCTGGAAGGCCGGCCTCGTGCGGGTAGGCCACGGACAAATAAACATCAAAACCATTATGAACGGAAGATTGCCGGCGAGAGATATGGTATGCCGGGGCCGATTGCTGATCAGGGGAAAAAAGCTCAAAGGGCACATACGGCCTCTCCTTGGCCGTTCCATGGACGAATCCCACCACTTTTTCCACTGAGTAAACTTGATAATGTCCTGGGTTTGACCCGGCTGGACGAATCAGGCTATGGGTATTCCGGTGCTCAAGGAGAACGGGGGCGGCCTCATGAGGAAAAATATTGATGGCTGGCGTCACAAAAAGGGCAAAATTCTCTTTCCTTACCCGCGGGGGGGAAAAGGGAAGATCGGTAAGTTCAAACATGATCTCAAACTTTGAGCCGTCTCCCCTGTCCAGCCAGCGTTCCCAACCGACCAGATCAAGGAAAAGAAATTTTTCCGGTAAGATGAAATACTCCTGGAGAATCCGGTAGCCGGGGAAGGAGTGGGTGGGATAAGGAATCAACGCCTCCCCGGCGGCAAACCCCCCTGGTTTCAGGGACTCCGCCGGGAGAATAACGGGCGTGCCCTTGGCCAGAGGCTTGATCATGATTTGCTTCAGGTGGCGCTGCAAAAGGAAGGAAAGATCCGTGGCCCCGGGAAGATCCCCGGCGAGGAAGAAGCGCAGGGCCTGGGGCTGCCAGTCGGAAAGCTTCGGGCCGTTCAGCTCGAGGAGGATTTTGATCACCGGTGCTTTGCCGGATGGCTGAGTAAAGGAAGCGTCTATCAGGGTGAGCGGGTGGATTTCCACCTCGCAAGAAGTCTTGAAGAGGCAGGACGTTCCCTCAACCGGAACCGAAGCAACGTAAATCCCCGCCGGGATTTTCATTGACTGCTTGAGGGTCTGCTTGGGGCTGAAGGCCATCAGCGTGGTCGAGGGGATGGGCCTTAAATAATGAGGCCAGATCAAATGCATCAAATCGTGGATGACTTCAGGGAATTCGTCATCCAGTTTTTGTCTTAAAAGAGCCGTCAGGAAGGCCACGCCTTCCAGCAACCTTTCCACATCCGGGTCGGCCGTGGGTCCGCTTAGCATGGGCGCCAGGGCCGGATGGGCCCTGGAAAACTCCCCTGCCAGCTCTTTTAACTGGGTCAGCTCCCCCTGGTAATATCGGTTAAACATATCTTAGCTCACAGCAAATAGCTCACAGCCTTCAGCTCTTAGCCCCTTCTTTGTTGCTATGAGCTATGAGCTATGAGCTATAATGATTTACCCTCGGATATCTATTTTTCCTTCCGAGTCAATGACCGTCTCAAAAAAAACCTGGGTTTTCGATTCGCTTACCAGTTTGGCGGCAATTTGAAAACGCAAGGAAAGATTGTCCTCATCCTGAGGAACAAAACTTACCCGGACCGCTTTCAATCGCGGCTCGTACTTCTGGATCGTTTGCCGGATGGATCTTTCGATCTCCCGCACGGACTCGGCAGAGAAATGGCGCAGGTCCGTAAAGTCCGGGACGCCGTAATCCTCGGCAATGGGAACATTTCCCTGCTTGGTGTTGAGGATCCGCTGTAAATGCTCCAAGACCGAATCGACTATTTTTCGCGGGTCCTCCCGGCCGCGTCTGGCCGGGTCTCTTTCCCAGGTTCGCAGGCGGTTAAGAAGCCTTTCTTCGCGCATGAAGAGTCAAACTTTATGCTTTATTTAATAGATGTTTTCCAACTGTCTGTTTGCTCGGTCTTCCCTTGGACATGGGTCCAGGTTATTTTTTCGTAGGCGAAGGAAACTTCCTCCAGATGGGTAAAATGGGCCTTGCCCGGGTCCTGGCAGTTGGGCATGATCGCTTTGATCTCTACCACGGTGGCCCCCTCCAGCTTATGGGTAAAATAGTGTTCCATCCCCGCGCTGGTGGAGGGGCGGTACCACTTGATGGTCACTTCGCTCAAAATTTCGTTGGTAACCAAAGCCTTGTACAGCAACGGGGAAGACTTGTCAAACACCTTGGTGATGATCACAGGAGTGTGCACCCTCTGGCCGGTTGGCGCCCCGCTTCTGGTATCCCGGGGAATGTTGACATTATGCGTGAGGGCCAAAACCAACGCCTCATTATCGTGGCCTGATTGGGCCAGGTTGGCCACGCTATCCTCAGTCATTGCCCCCTTGGTGATCTCCCCCTGGACTTTCCCTTTAACATACAAATAGGCTGGTGTGGGCATTGCTCATTTTCCTCCTTTTCCATTATTATTTTTTATCCAGCTTCCCAACAAGAGAGAGGGTAAAGAAAGCGCCCATATATTTGAAGTGGGGCCTGACCTTGAGCGACACCCGGTACCAGCCGGGCTCTCCGGCGACGTCTTCCACAATCACCTCGGCTTCGCGCAGCGGCCTGCGGCTTCTCACCGCCGGCGAGGGACTTTCCATGTCGGATATATACTGGCCGATCCAGGCGTTGAGTTCCCGCTCCAGATCCGTTCTTTCTTTCCAGGTCCCGATATTTTCTCTTTGAATCACTTTTAAATAGTGGGCCAGCCGGCTGATGATAAAAATGTATGGCAGCTGTAGCCCTAATTTGTAATTGAGCTCCGCTTCTTTGCCCGCCTTGCTGATGCCGAAGGATTTCGGCTTCTGCACCGAGTTGGCCGAGAAGAAGGCGGCATTGTCGCTTCCTTTGCGCATGGTGAGAGCGATGAATCCTTCTTCGGCGAGTTCAAATTCGCGCCTCTCGGAGATAAGAACTTCCGTGGAAATTTTGGTCTGAACCGCTCCCATGGTTTCGAACTGGTGCAGCGGCAGGTCCTCGACGGCTCCTCCGCCCTGGGGGCCGATGATATTGGCACACCAGCGGTATTTGGCGAAGCTGTCCGTGAACCGGGAGGCAAAAGCAAAGGCCGCGTTCCCCCAGGTATAGTGGGAATGACTGGCTGACACATCCTCCTGATAATTGAAGCTCTTGACCGGGAGAGTGTTCGGTCCGTAAGGCAGGCGGAGGAGAAACCGGGGAAGGGTGAGGGCTAAGTAACGGGAATCTTCGGATTCGCGGAAAGAGCGCCATTTGGCATACTGCGGCCCTTCGAGGATGGACTTGATGTCCTTGAGATTCGGGAGCGTGCCGAAATCAAGGATGCCAAAAAAATTGGGGCTGGCCGAGGCGACAAACGGAGTGTGGGACATGGCCGCCACACTGGCCAGGTACTGGAGAAGCTTGATGTCCTGCGGGCCCGGCCCGAATTCATAGTTCCCCACCAGAGCGGCGTAGGGCTGGCCGCCGAACTGGCCATATTCGCTGGAATAAACCGTTTTGTAAAGACCGGATTTGGGCACTTCCGGGGCATCTTCAAAATCTTCCAAAAGCTGCTCCTTATTCACATTCAGGATTTCGATCTTGATATTTTCCCTGAAGTCGGTCCGGTCCGCGAGAAACCTGAGTGAACGCCAGGCGGATTCGAGCTTCTGGAAATCTTCATGGTGCAAGAGGGCATCTAACTGCAGGCTGATCTTCTTGTCGATGGCCGCAATCATGTCATCAAGAACGGCTTTGGAAACTTTGACAACTTCCCGGCCAGGTTCCAGCAGTTGGCTGATTAAGGCCTCTACTCCCCTCCTGGTGATGGAGTAGGCTTCATCTGTCGGTTTGAGTTTCGTGGCCTGAACAATATCCTCCAGGAGGGAGGGTTGTTCCACGGCTTGCGCTTTCGCAGCAACTTTCCTTTCTTTTTCTTCAGCCATAAATGATCCCCCTTATTCTTCTATCCCCATTTCCTTGAGGAGCTTTTTCCTGGCGTCTTCGTCTTTGACTAGGTCCTGGATTTTTTTGCGGAATTCCGGAACATTGGACAACGGGCCCTTGAGGGAAGCCAGCGCTTCCCGCAGTTCCTGGAGACGTTTTAACTCCGGGACTTGCTGGGCGATCGCCTCGGGGCCGAAATCCTTCATGGAAGCCACCTTGAGCTTGATACTCATTTCCTCATCGGGTTTCCCGGAAAGCCTGTTGGGCACCGTAAGATTCAAGCCTATCCCCTGGGCTTTCAGGACTTCTTCGAAATTGTCCTTGTCAATGTTGACGGTTTCCCGTTTCTCCAGCGGGCGATCATCGGGACTCCCCGTGAAATCGCCCATGACCAGGATCTTCAGCGGAAGCTCCACTTCCTCCTTGGCATCGCCGGTCGCCGGGCGGTAGACGATGTTCACTCTCTCTTTCGGGGCTACGGATGACTCTTTCGCCATACTCCTTTCCTCCTTTCCCTCTTTGGTTTATCTATCTCTTTTTCCCTTTCTCCAACCGTATCACTTCGGCTAAGTCCAGCTTGGCCATGCGGTCCATTACACCGGATGCTTTCTTCTTGGACTCCGCATCTGCCTGGGAGTCCAGGCCGAGCCAAACCACTTTAAGACTTCTCAGGGCCACCAGCGGATCGTACTCTTCCAGCCGGTAATCGTCTATATCCTGGAGAATCTGCTCCAGATGGGGAAGCGCGAGTTTAACCTGATTGGCCCCCACCAATAACTGGGATAACGAAAGACGCCAGAGCAATTTCTCCCTCTTAGAAAAATTGGTGCGTAATCTTTGCTGCAGCCGCTCCACTGCCTCGAGAAGTTTTCCTTTCTTGATAAGCCCCTTCGCCTCCTCCACCTCACTTCTCATCAGGTCTTCGTCCTGCTCTGCTGAAGCGGATCCCTGCGGAGAAGACGATCCAGCCGCGATGAAACTGGTTCCAGGGGCCATTCCTTTCAGCCACTCTCTGGTTTCGGGATCGGCAAAGGGAGTTCCATCGGCAAATAACAATTCTTCAATACCGGCGAGGCGTTGAACAAAAAAGGCTGTTTCCTGGCCAACCGCTTCCCGGGCTCTTTCGTATTGGTTCCCCAGACGGGCCAAGGCTTCGGCCACCCAGCAATGCAGATCCATCCAAAAAATATTTTGCCCAATACTCGCTTCGGCTGCCCTCACGAAAGCTTCGTCATTCCCCTTGCTCCTTAAGTCGTTCAGCGGATCCTTGATAAAGGGGGCAGGAGGGGGGATCGGGGTTCGGCCGTTGTTCGCCGGGGGTAGAGCTTCCACTTTTGCCCATACGGCCATTCGCGTTAAGCGATAGACCGCAGGATTGGATAGGTCTTCTTTCCTCAGGTAGGTTGTGGCCTCACGAATTCTTTGAAACCCTTGATTGATGGCCTCCTGGGCCTCCTGCGGGGATGAAATTTCAGCGGGAATTTCTGCCCTCTTATCTTCCTGTGGTTTGGAAGAGGTCGCCTCCTGGGAAGCCTCGCCAGGCTCTTTGGCCGGGGCTTTGGCCTGCTCTGGTTCTTCAGAAAGGGCGGCCAGCGAATTTACATATTCATGCAGGGGACTTAAGGCCGGGGGTTCTTCGATGTTCTGACGGAAAAACTCTTCGATTTTTTCTAAGTTTTCATTTAGCGAAACAAGCTGGTCCTGAGCAATGGGAGCCGGTGGCAGCAGGCTAAGCGCTGTTTCGCTCTTTTCCGCCCACCATTCGATGGCCCCGACCCGGCCTCTCATCCGGGCTTTGGGGGGAAAAAGGCCGTCCCAAAAATGCTCCAAAAGATCCCGGTAGAATTGCAGACCGATGGCCAATCCCCCAAACTTCCTGGTGTAAATCAAAGCCACCGACAGGTAGCTGGCCACCAGGAGGTCTTTTGATTTTTGGGCCAATATCTCCGAAGATAGATTGACGATCTTTTCCCAGTCGATAGCGCCCGCGGCCGAAGGGGTGGAAAGCTTGTCCACTTCCGCCTGCAGCTCCTCAAAAAATGGATCGTACCGGACGTCCGCGCCGGCAGGTTGTTCAACTCTGATCGGCTCTTTTCCTAACGACAAAAAGTCCACCGTCAACTCCGTTCCGCATATTGTTAAACGCTATTTTCGTTTTTACCAGAGGCTGAATAAACCGTAGCCGAAGAAACCGACCACAACCGCACAAAATCAGCCGGAATTAAAGGGCGCCTGAAACCAGCTAAACAGGTTTTTTCCAGAGATCCTCCCATGAAAAGGCCATTGGGAACGGAATCTTCTTGCTCTTTTAAGAGAAAATGACAGAAGCCTATCCATGTAG
>JASEHN010000006.1:6625-21451 GCA_030018715.1 Thermodesulfobacteriota bacterium
GTTCCGGGAACGTCCCCTCATCAAAGCTTACAAACATTTCTTTTTCTCTTAAAAGGCTTAAGCCTTGGTTTTTAGAATTTAGGAGATCCCGCGAATATCCCGGAGAGCCAGAAGATTCCCGACAATTCCTGAAACCTTTTCTGTTCTCCACCCATTCTTCCCAGTAGGCCAGAGGGGGTTGAAGGCCTTGCACCTCTTCTTCCATTTGTTTCAGGTTGTTAAACATTCTCGAGGATATATATTCCATTCGGTTCCATGTGGTTTCGCAGGCATAAGGCAAAAGATCCCAGTATTCCTCCCAGCCGTTAAGCAGGCCTGTTCCCATGATCAAAATCGGGTAAGGCCGTCCGAGGCTATCGCTGCTGTCCCTCACCAGGCCGCAAGCCAGGCCTTGCTTCTTAAAGCCCCTGGCCCAAAATCGCCAGGAAAAAAATGAGTTAGAATTCTTTTTAACATCGCTCTGCTGATAGCCGCTTTTCACCCAATCGGAAAAACCCGCGGCCAGCGGGTCGCCGTGGCTCAGGTTAAAGAAGTCTTTCATGCCCGGATGTTTGCCAAAAGCAGACCATTGCCAATGTTGGCCGGACTTTATTGATCCCAACACTTAACAATATTCCTCGGCGCCTGCCTGGGCAGAGCGGCTATCTTCCCCATAACCGGCTGGTCTCCGCTAAATTCGTATTTTACCCTGATAAACTGTATGCCCAATCTTTCCAGGGCGGCCTTCTCTGCTGGAAATTCACTGGCGAAAAAAGTGCGTATTCCGCCCTTAAATTCCTGCAAAAACTCAGGGAAGGCCTGAAAGCCGGGATACTTCTTTTTCAGGATGACATCGCCTACTTCGATCTGGAATAAAACGTCCCCGCAGGTATCTGGCGACCATTGGAAGGTCTTGCTCACCGGATAGTTGAAATTGACCAGGCTCTGCGCACTTCCCCCGCATTGAAGGTCCAGGCGAGTGCTCTGCGGTTGCAGTTTAGCCTGGGGATTGGCCGTGGTGGGGAAGGCTTTGATTAATAGGGAATAGCTGGTTTTGCTTACGGTTTGTTTGCCCGAAGCGCTCAGCCGGAGAAAAGAGAAAAACCCCGCATCAAGAGGAATCGCTCCCCCCAGAACCTCTTTGGCATGATGCCCCCTTTGCACGCTCCAGCCGATGAAAGGAGCCGCCGGGCCCTTAACGAATTTCCACACCGGGCCTTCCTGGCTGAAAAGAAGCTGGGTTGCTTGCTGGTCGGTCGCTTCCTGAGTTTCCTTCAGAACCACCTGCTCCCATTGATTCTGCAGATGGCAGGCTGCTTCCATCCGCACATAATAAGCATAAAATTCCAGGGGTCCGGCAATCATCTTCCAGAGGATATCTTCCGCTGGCTTCCCGCTGGGCATCGCGGCTTTTAACCTGGTTATAGCCGCCTGAGCGGCAAAGAAGGGGGATTTACTGGTGGCCGGATCTTCGCCAAACACCTGGGAAGCTAACTGAAAAGCCTGAGTTCTGGATGTAGCTGCCGGGGCGAGCGCCGTTAAGGCGGCGCGATATTCCTGATAGACCTTTACCGTTTGGGAAAGATCAACGGCCTCCACCCCTTCTTTTACCAGGCCTTTCTTTCCCTTGGCAATCAGCTTCTTTCCTTCTTCAGCAGCCTTGGCCAGCAGTCCTCCGGCAGCTCCGGGCGCTTTGGCTATTTGCAACTGGTAAACCTGGGTAAGCCAGGGAGGTATATGTTCCCCTTTGCTATAGGGGTCCAACTCCTGGGTTAACCGGTTTAAAAAATCAAAGTAAGGCGCCTGATCGGTGGACATCTTGACGGCCATCGGCTGCCATTCCTGTTTGGAGCGGAGTCTTTCAATGCCTTTGGGAAAGCGCATGCCAAACTGATACCAGGCCTCAAAACAGGCGTTCCGGTACCATTTCTCGAACTCGTCTTTTTGGTTGGCTAAGGCAAGCGGATCGGGAGGAGCAGATTCCACTTCTTTTAAGAAGATATCCATCATCTCCTTTCCCTTGCGGGTAAAAGCCGGGGGAATAATCGCTTCTCCGGGAGTCGGGCTTCCTCCCCAAAAATCTCCGAGGGTAACAGGAGCCAGGCCCTGTCCGTTGGCCCATACGACTAACCAGCGCAGTTGACCCCCCTTCAAGCCCAGGAGATGTTTACACCACGACTGCAGGACGGCGATTTCTTTATTGATCTCTGCTGTGTCGGAACGCCAGACCAGGTAATAAAGGTAGAGGTTGCCGAACTTTTTCTTCACTTCCGCAGGAGTTGCTTTTTCCGCTGCGCCCATGGGTGGTTCATAAGAAGGTTGGGGCTTCTTTTGCAGAGTTTCCAGTCCCTGACCTTCCAGACGGGCTTTCAGGAGACCAATGCGCCTAACCAGGTGAGCAATGTATGGCCCGATAGCTTCATCCGGAACAGCGTCGGTCAACTTGGCCAGCACTCCCCCCATCTGTTTATCAAAGGAGGCCAAAAAGCTTTTCTGGAACAGGGTGCAATATTTTTCCTTAAGGCCGACCTCCACTTTTATGCTCTCGTGCAACCCGAACCTGGGGACCAGCCAGCCGCGGTTTTCCTCCTCCACCCGGAGAATGGCCTGGCGAAAGCGTTCCATGGTGTTTAAATCAGTCAGGATCTCTCCCTGTAAAACCGGGGGTTTGGCAAACTCATGAGAGACTTCCCGTAAGGTTTTAAGGTTTTTAACGAAAGAGAAGCTGAGGAGGCCGCAAACCGCTATTCCCAGGGTAACCCAGGCAACCAATCCCAAATTTCTGGTAAGAGTTTGCCACTGCATGGCCCGCTGGGTGGGAGCCAGAAGTCCCCTCTCCCCGGGCAAAATCTTGGCAAAGAAGTCATGAAGAAAGAGCCCTTTGTTGGTGCCGGGCAATACCTCTTTTTCCCCGATGAGTCTCAGCTCCTTTAAGAAATGGGAATAGGGGGTGCCTTCCTGGCGCCCGCTGCTGAAGAAGAGTCCCCGCAAAGTCGGGGTTTCCTGGTAAGGATTTGCCCGAAAGGCAACGTCCATGAAGGTTCCCAGACCTCGCTTCAGGTGGTCAAACTCTTCAGGGAAAAGAAGAAGACCAGGATCAACGGTCTTGGAGGGCGTTTGATGTAAAAGAAGAATTCTAAGGTGGCGCAGATGTTCACCGATCGTGTTCAAAGCCCTATCCAGGAAGGAAGTAACCTCCGCCGCTAAATCTTTCTTAATGACCCCCATGGCCTGGTCTAAGTTTTTAGCAGGGAGGCGGTCGCAAAATTGGGCCATTCCTTGAACCAAATCACATTTGGTTACCATAATGTACACAGGAACTTTGGTTCCCAATACCCGCATCAGTTCTTCTATGCGCCGGCGGATATTGCGGCCATCTTCTTCCAGGGTCTGGGGAGAGGCCCCCAATAGCTTGTCGGCTGCCAGGGTGACAATCAGGCCGTTCAAGGGTTCTTTTCCCCGATATTTAATCAGCAGGTTCAAGAATCTTTGCCACTCTTCTTTATCCCGGCCTTCGTCGATGGGGATGGCGTATCTTCCGGCCGTATCTAAAATTATGGCCTGTTCAAAAAACCACCAATCGCAATTTCTTGTGCCCGATATGCCGGAAGTCCTGGTGAACTCGGCAAAAGGCGAGGAAAGGCGGGCGCTGCTGATGGCCGTCGTTTTTCCTGAACCGCTTTCGCCGATCACCATATACCAGGGGAGAACATAGAGCGGGTTTCCGAACTTTCTCAGGTGGGAACGGCGTAAGGTATCGATGGCCTCTTTCCAGCGAACCTGAAGCTCTTGCAGGTCTTCCCTTTCTTTGCCGGCGAGACTCTTCATGTGAGCTTCATCCTGCTCTATAACCTGCTGGACAAAGCGCTGCTCCCGGCGCCTCAGCAATATTTTTCTAAGGAAGAGAAAACCGATTCCCAGGCTAAGCAGGCTAAGGAGGAGGAAGATCCCTACCCACCAGGGCCAGTTAAGGAGATATACCGCCCCGAAGATGAGCAGGATGGCCAGGAGTACGGCGGCAATAATAAGGAAAATTTTAACAAATTTTAATAATGTGTCTTTCATTTAGGGCCCCCTGAATAAAAAATTTTCTCCCACGCCTTTTAAAACAAATCGGTAAATCATAAAGAGCGCCCCAAAAAGGATTACGGGTGCGACTAAAGTGGCAGCCGTTAAAAGGGAAAAAGGGAATCTCTGCTTGGGGGGGCTGATCCCGACTGTTTCCGCGGGGTAAGCTTCCGGAAAAAGTTCTGTCCGTTCCAGGGAGGGAATTCCGACCGAACTTCCCGCCAGGAGCTTTAAATTGGAAGTCTTGAGCTGTTCTAAAAGAGCCTCGTCACCGGCCTGACAAAATCGTCCCGCAAAACCGAGAGCCAGGCAGAGATAATAAACTTCCCGGACATCTCTTTGATGGGGGCCGAGAGCGTTTAAGCGCTCGAAGAACTCCTCTCCGGCCTCGGTGGTCTGGTAATAGACGCGCTGGAGTTGTTCTCTCTGCCATTGTTGCTTCTGATTCCAGGAAGAATTGAGAATGGCTTCATCAATCCAGGAGCAAATGGCGAAGCGCGCTCCGTCATAGTCCTCCTGGGAGAAAAGGCCTTTTTTCAGGCAATCCCCGCTCTGCCCCAGGAGACGAAAAATATCCGCTTTGACCTGGTCATACGGCGGTTGCTTCACGGCCGCCGTTTTCAGGAAGTAGACCACATAAGCGATAACCGGCATAAAACAATCGGTGAGATGCATAATAAACTCCATCGTCCCCTCACCCCCGCCCTCTCCCCCGTTTGCGGGGGAGAGGGGAAGGGTGAGGGGGCATTAACTTGAAATTTTCATTTTACATTTTGCAATGTATTTATGATCTTCCCACCACCATCATCTCTACCTCCAGATCTTCCGGAGCGCGGTCCCAATAGAGGGCAATGTTATTGCCTTTTTTCACGGAAGACCAATGGTCGCTATGATGATCCACTTGAAAATAAATACAGGAAGCTCTCCGGGGTAACTCTTGGGGCGGAACCGGCAGATGCTCCAACCCTATCCCCGGAAGAGCCCGGGCGATCAGGATGGGTAAAGATTCCCTCGAGCTCAACTTGGCCGTTGTGGTCAGGGACTGAAGCAAAGCTTTAGGGTCTTCTTCTGTTTTCAGGACCAAATAGAATCGATTGCGCCCTTCAAAAAGGGACGGGTTCAATTCGGCTGCGAAGTACGTGCCGTCATAAATGAGGCGAATGACATATTCCGGCCCGGCGGTAATTTCATCCAGCAACTGCGAGAGCAGGGTTTGAGCCGCCGAAAAACATTCCCATAAATTGCGGTGGTCATAAATCGGGAGAACGCGGCTCCCGCTTTTCAATTCTCCCAGTACGTTTACCCTCTCCGAGAAAGAAGAGAGCTCCCCGATGACCTGCCGTAAAGATCCGTAAACCCACCAGGGATGCACCTGCTTCGCCTCGGCAAAATGAAAAAGGAGCGGGACATAGCGGCTGAGGGATCTTAGAGCGAGGAGGTAAACCATGTCCCGGGTTCCGAACTCGGCAGTCTGAATCCCTCGCTGGCTTTTATATTCCTCCAGCTGGTGGCAGCGGCCGGCAAGTTGATCACTGATTTCTTTTATCATCTTCTGCAGGGGCTCCGCACTCGAAATCATCAGGCAGGGAGGAATGAAACGCTCGGATAATCTTATTTCTGCGCCCGCTCTTTCCAGTTGGGCGAAGGGAAGCAGTACATAATCACCCAATTGAGCCGATTCGGTTTCCCAGAATATTTTGAGGGCGTAATACAGCCTTTTCACCCGGCCCTCCGGCCCGCCGGCATGCAGGTCCTGCACCTCGTCCGGATCAGCAATGGTGACGAAACGGGTGGGCACTTCCGCAATATTCTCAAATTTGGGGAGGATCGTTACGTTTTCCCCGGTTTGGGTAAATTTTTTAAGCCCGATATAGACGGTAAAAGGCTTACCTCCTTCTACCCAGGCTTCGTTAAAAGAGCGAGCTTCAATGAGGGCGTTGCCGGGCAAGACCGCATAAGTTCCATCGGTGAATAAAAATTCACCCCGTAGAGGATTGAAGGTGCGGTTGGCCAATCCTCCCTTCTGGATTTCCGACGCCCCCACCCCCCAAAAATGGGGTTGGAGGAAATCATAAAAAGGGGTCAGAAGGGATTGAAAGGACAAATCAAGCAACTGAAAGTGTTGCGGCTGTAAGAACAGGCCTTGATGCCAGAACAGAGGTCTTTGGATATCCATTATTTTCCCTTTATTTTCCCTTGAGGCCTAAAATTTCTTGCGGGCCCAGATAAAGCTCCATGTTGAGCGTTCCCGGTTTGACCGTTCTCGTTTTACTAAGCCAGCCTGTTACTTCTTCCAGAACAGGAATCTGCTGCAGCCTGATAACGCGATCTTTTTGGAGGAGGTAATAGCCGGCGACAATCCCAACGTATTTAGCGTTCTCCGCCCGGTCTAACAGCAGAGTCGAATCCTGCCCTGGCTGAACCACCAATCTCTTTGAACTGACCACTGCCGGGTCAAAGCGGCCGCACTCCAACAGTTTGGATAGCCCTTCTTTTTCTTCCTTCAGCTGATTAAAGGCATTGGGGTCCCCAAGCTGATAAACGCAGATAAGCAGGGTGTGGGGACTGCCTTCGTAAAGATTTAACTTGGCATCGCTTTTCATCTGCAGCCGGATGGCGTCTTTTTCATAACGCCATTCCGGCGTCGGCAAAATCGCCGGTTTGGAAGCGCAGGAAACAATCAGTAATAAAAAGCACAAAAGAAAAAACTTTTCAAGAAATTTTTTCATGTTCCCCTCTCTGGACTGCCATATATAATTTTTGACAATCTTTCTCAAATTCTCTTAACAGGTCCTCCAAAAAACGGCCTGATTCGTGCCAGCTTTTGCACTTCAGGAATTTTTCTTTATAAATGTCGAAAAGCTTGGCCTTGCGCAAGGGGCCAAACTCCAGCCCCCCCTCAGCCTCGGCGGCAATCCGCTCCGGATCTATTTCTTTCAATACTTCCCCAACTTTGGTATGGGCGGCAAGACGAAAAGCCCGGTGGGAAACTAAAAAGGCATCTTTAATCTGATCAAGATAATTTTGCAAAGAGTCCGGCTGCCCTTTCCCTTCCAGATTAGAACCAAGGATCAAGCGGATCGTTTCCATCTGGGCCTGCTTTCCCCAAAGGGTAGAGTGGATCACGCCGATGATCTGGTTTAAGGTGTCAAAGACGGTATTCAAGGAACGGGCCAGCTTTTCCAAAAATTCTTCGGAGGACAGGTCGAGCATGGAGACTCTTTTCCCTAAAAGCAAGGAGAGCAGGCGCGCAGTCTCCCCTGCTCCGGTCCCTTGCGGGACATGGCCTGGGGCGGAAACCTCAAATTGCTTGCTAAGTTTCTGGAGAAGGTTTAACCGCTCCAGATCAGGGCAGTCTTTCCATTTCTTTTTCAGGAAGGTTTCGATCATAATTTCCGATTGCTCAGAATCTGCTTCATAAACCGTCCTGATTTCGGCGGCTAATTGCTCCAGGGCCATGGAATTATCTTTTGCTCCCATGCTTTTCTTTTTTCTCTCGAACCTCTTTGGGACTAAGGATCACAGTCTCGGATAGAAAATCCTCTTCCTTAGATTCTTCGCTTTGTTCCTTATAAGAATCAGCTTTTTCAACATCCAGGGCAGGAACTTTTCCGCCTAAGGCGCTTGCGTCTTCCGGTGGGAATGCCGGTGAAACCCGGCCAGCTCCCGGAGGGGCTTTTGCCGGAGAGACGATAATAGTTTCCAGAGGCTCCTCTTGGCCTTTGGCCTGGGAAGGGGTAATAATTACGGTCTCGGAAATATCTTCTTGCTCTTTCCTTTCCTGGCGGGGAGCTACCGGGGCCATTTTGGGAATGCCCCTGGGAGAAATCATCACTGTCTCCGGGGTTTCCTCTTTTATCGGCCATTCCTGGATTGAAGGCGCGGGCGCATCTTTTTTGTATTTTTCCGGCGCGAGGATGATCGTTTCCATCGATTCTTCCCGGGCGGGCTCAACTTCCATCTGCCATTTTCTAAGAAGCTTTTCTAAAATTTCATGAATGGCCTGATTTTCCGGCAAAAATTCCTTTTCTTCTTTCCCCGGTCTTTCCCGGAAGAGGTTTTCTTTGGCTTCTTCCCGTAAGGCTTCCAGTTGTTGAAAAAAAACTTCTGGCGACCATTGCCCGTCTTGCTTCAGGCTAAATTTTATTAATGAAAACCCCAAACCCAGGGCCTTTTCCCAGAGAGGATGGTAATTTTTTCTTACGGCCTTCCCTTCCGGATTCCAGAAAATATTTTCAGGATAAAAGGCCGGAGAATCTTCCCCGAAAGAAGCCGAATCCCCGGCAAAAGCCCGATCCATGGCCTTGCCCAGGGCCGGATAAATCTCCGAGATGTTTTGTTTCTTGTTGACTAAAAGAGTGTAAAACCAGAGTTGGCCCAAAAAATATAACCCATCAACTTGAGGTAATTTAGGGAAGGATTGGGTCTCCTTACAGTTTCTATGGATATCCATGAGCTGAATTTTAAAATTCCAGAAAGAAGGAAGAAAATTTCCTTCTGCGGCCAGTTTTACCCAGATGCGCTCCAGAGAGAATCGCAGGTGCGGGTTTTCATAAAAGCCCCCTTCTGATAAGAGGCTTCGTAAAACTTTGTTTAAAAAAGAGAGCTTCAAATAAAAAACTTCCAGAAAATACCGTTCAGTGCGGTCGAAAAGGTAAACCGGCCTGGTCAGCGAGTCTTGTTGAAGAGACCTTAAGCAACTTTCCCTGCCGAATTCCCGCCCGGCTTCAAGCTTAGTCTGGATTTCCTCAAAAGTGGCGCCGGAAAGGATGGGTAAAAAATCTTTGGCGCTTAAGGACATAGCTTCGAAGATGAACATGAAAAAGGGGTAAAAAGAGAAAGGAACGATTCTTAAGCGGGCTAAAAAGTTTGGTCCGTAACAATCCGGGTGATTTACGCAACCCAGGCAAGGAAATAGATTGGCCGGTTTTCTCGTTTCAACCAGCTTCCCAGATTCTTTAATTAAAGTGAGACGGTCTTTTAGCGCGGGCGGGTCGAAATTATCCAAAGCCGAGGCATAAAAATCAGTTTTTCCCCCGCTAAAACAGGAAGGGCAAAAAAGGTAACGTTTCAAGGAGGCGGAATAGGCCTGGAGTCCGCAGCGAAGGAGAAGGGCGTCATCCCGGCATTCATGTAATTCAAGGCCGCATTGGGGACAGACAGGGTGAAAATAAAGCTGTCTAACTTTACAAAAGAATAATGATTGCCAGGGTTGCAGTCCTTCTTTTTGGTCAACTTGGCGAAGAATGATGAAAGAACCATCGGCTTTTTGGGCGGCGTGAAAAGAAAAGGCCTTTTGCCAGGAATAATCAATATCTTTGTTGTTCAGAGGCCATAAGTCATCCCTGGTCAGGGAATATTGGTCTCTTTGCATCAAAAGAAATACTTTCTTTATCTCGCTTCCGGCATCGGTTATAAATTTTGCTTCCAGTAAGCGGGCGAGAGGATCGGAGTCGGTTAGCAAAAGGAAAGGAAAAGAAGTTTTTTCGAGAGTTGCGATGTCTTCCGTAGTAAGGGAAATCTTTAATATAAAATTACCCGGGTTAGGATTCAGGTAAGTCCATAAAGAAGGGGTACGGCTATGATTGTTCAACTGTAAATCCTCCCCGTCCTGTTCACGTCCCTTAAATTGGGAAATTCTCCCTAAATGTTTCTGCTGGATACTCCGGCGGTTTGGAATTGCGAATAATATAATTGAATTAAGCCTAAAAAGTCAAGTAGGAATAGGGTAGTAAATAAGGGTATCGCTAAGTTTTCCCCGTTTTTTTAACGATCTTTTTCAAGGCCTCGGCCATATCTTTTCCACTCTGGAAACGATCTGGCGGCGCCTTGGCCAGGGCCTGGAGAAGGATTTCATCACAAGATGGGGGAATGTCGGGATTCGTCCGCGAAACCGGCAGGGGGGTTCCCTGGGTAATTTGATAAGATAAAGCAGAGAGCGTCTCCCCTTTAAAGGGCTTCGTCCCGGTGAGAAGTTCATAAAAAACACTGCCCAGGGAGAAAAGGTCAGATCGTCCGTCAATGTCCTGGCCATTGATTTGTTCCGGCGACATGTAAGCCGGCGTGCCCAGAATAGACCCGGTTTGGGTGAGCGTGGAAGTAGGGAGTTTGGCAATGCCGAAGTCCATTACCTTTACTTGCCCTGTGGGGGCGAGCATAATGTTGGCAGGTTTCACATCTCGATGGACGATCCCCCGCCGGTGGGCAAAATCCAGGGCCTCAGCTGCTTCGATGATTATCGTTAGTACTTTTTCTAAGGGGAGCAGGCGGTCCTTGGCCGTAAATTGGGAAAGACTCTCCCCTTCGATGTATTCCATGGCCATGAAAGAGAGTCCTTTATTTTCGCCCACGTCAAAGATCGTGACGATATTGGGGTGGATAAGCTTTCCAGCAGCCTGGGCTTCTTTAAAAAACCGTTCCTTCAGGTTTTGAATCTCTTGTTCTTCATAGAAGCGGTCGAAACGAATGGTTTTGATCGCCACCTGGCGGTCGATGAGCGGATCCCTTCCTTTAAACACCACTCCCATCGCCCCACGCCCAAGCTCTCCCAGGATCTCATACCTGCCGATTTTTTGCGCGGAGCCAGCGGCATCCGGAAGGCTCGTCCCATCGGCCGCCGCAGGCAGTTCACCTTCGCCCTGGACGATGCCCGTTAAATCAGTTACGCGAGTCGTTTCCTTTTGCACCATGGGAGCGGGGCGAGCCGTAACTGCGACATACTGGAGAATTACCAGCAGGCCGGGAAAAAAGATTTTGACCCACGTTCCCTGGAAAATGGCCGCGATCATCAACCCGCCTAACGCCCCAAGAACGATAAGGCTGGTGGCGAGCTGATAAATCGGCCGGACCTTCGGCAATAAAAAAGTTAACAAAAGCCCGATCCCCAGGATCAGCCCAAACTCCCCGAAAGAAACCCAGGTTGGACGGGAAATAAAGCGGCCCTGGAGAACGGAAGCGACTTCATGGGCATGCTTTTCTACGCCGGGAAACTGGTTAGAGAAGGGAGTGGCCATAAGGTCATGGGCTCCGGCGGACGTCCCGGCAGCAGTAACTCCCACCAAAACGATTTTCCCCTTAAAAGTCCCGGCAGGAGTTTTCCTGGCAAGGACATCGGCAGCGGAATGGTAAGGGAAAGTTTGATTGCCTCCATAATAATTAATGAGCATCATCCCTTGGGTGTTGGTGGGAATTTTTTCCTTCCCTAAGCGGATGGAATGGCCTACGCGAACAGTGATGTCCCCTCTCGACAGCTTCAGGGCCGAGGCCGCGATTTGCAAACTGAAGGAAGGGTAGTAATGCCCGCCATACTCAATGATCAATGGATCCCAGCGCGCCTTGCCGTCCTTATCTGGAAGGACATTGATGTGTCCAAGGGCCTTGGCCCCTTGAGCGATTTCCAGAGGGGGGGCAAAAATTTCTTTGGCTGGCGGAGGGGGAAAGTCAATAAATTTCTTGGGGTCATCGAATAGTAAAAAGGAAGCAGCAGCGATGGGAGAGGCAATATCGGCTCTCGTTGCTCCTTCCTTGGATTTTCCCAGTGTAAAGTAAAAAGGGAAAATGACATTTCCAGCCCGTCGGGCCGCTTCTCCGAACAACTGATCGCTCCCGCCGGCTTTTTCTTCATGCCCCGCAAGGAAGACAATATCCACGGCGATTATCTCGGCCCCGGCTTGCGACAGGCGATCAATCAAATCGGCGGTTTTGCCCCGGGGCCAGGGCCACCTGCCCACCTTAGCCAGGGAGGCGTCATCGATGGCCACAATGGCCAACCCTGGGGGAGGAGTAAGGGAGCCCCGCATTTTTAAGCTAAGGTCATAAAGCTTACAATGGGCGGTTTCGAAAAAATTAAAAGGGACAAAAAAAAGAAAGGCCACGAAGACGGTTAGGCCCAATCCCAGAAGAATATCCAAAAACCTGATTTTCTTCCCTAACGTGCGGAAAGGAGGACTCATGAGAATTTTTCCCCGGCCATCAACGGGGCCTTTCCGGCGGCTGGAAATCTAAGTCTCTTTCTTCGTTCCATCGAATCCACTCGCTTTGCCGCTCTTTACTGATATCGAAAGAGGCGGGCCGGGAAATATCCCGGTCGGTTACGGTAATCTGTTGGAACTGGCGTAAGACAATCTGGGTCCATTCTTCCCGGGAAACGGCTGTCGGTCCTGGGACTTCTTCGGGGCCCTTTACTTCCTGGGGCTCGCCCAAGCGGGTTGCCCGGTCAGCCTGAGAAGGCTGGGACGCCGGAAAGGGGTTATAAACATTCACCGCCCCTTCAAAGACCTGGATTCTCGTGGATTTGTCATTGGCCACGCTCACCTGGTATACCGTCCCCTGCACGCCGGCAATGGCCGTGGGTGTTCTTACCTCGAGCCGGGAGGCGGGATTGAAAAGCTTAGCGGTCCGCGTCCATAACCTTCCCAGGGAAAGCCCCATGCCGGTTGTTTCCTTAAGGGTTGCCGGTTCTTCCTCGAGTTTGTGAATGGTTAGCAGGGTGTTTTCCGAAAGCCTCATGACGCTCTGATTGTCTAAAATTAATTCAGCTCGCGATTTGGCCAGAACCTTGATCTGGTCTTTTTCATATAAAATATGGTTGGGGCGAGCCGGAGACCACTGGGGCCCCTCGCTTTTTTTCACCTGTGCTTGCCCATCAAGATAAGTGACAACTCCTTTGTTCGCTCGAACTTTCATCCCGAGCAGGATCTCATCTTTCGCTGGCTCTTCTTTGGCTGGACGGGTTTCCTTGGGAGTAGGGAGCGGTGTTGGTTCTCCGGGCTTCAGGGGTTTTTCACTCACCCATTTTTTCATGACCGCGGGTTTCGGAAAGCGGAGCTGCTGGCCGGCGTAGATTAAATTGATGTCTTTAATCTGAGGATTTTCTCGCCGCAGGAGTTCGACCATTCTTATGTCGTACATTCCGTATATCTTGAAAGAGAGGTAGCTGATGGTGTCCCCTTTGCGCACCCGGACGAGCTGCGCTTCATCGGCGTTCAAGGGGTTAAAAAGCAAAGGGACGGAAAGGATAAAAAGGCCAAAAAGGATGTGCCTTAGGGGGTGTTTGCGCTTCATCAAACCAAACCTCCGCTGTTAAAGGGCTGGCTGCAAAACGATAATTTCAGGTGTTGGGGGAAGATTTTCCTTCTCGATCTTAAATTCACTGGCCCCAATATCTTTAACTGATGCCTTCTCTTTGGTGAATTCTTCTACTATCGCCAGGGGAAGACCGCATCGGGGAGTTTTAAAATGCATGGGTATGATCACCCGGGGATTCAATTTCTGAGCTGTTAAGGCGGCCTGGGAGGAATCTATGGTGTAAACGCCACCGATGGGCATAAGAAGCAGATCCACCGGGCCGATTTGTTTAACCTGTTGTTCTGTGGGTATGTGTCCAAGGTCGCCCAGGTGGCATACCTGAAGGCCATCGAGAGTGAAACAGAAAATGGTATTTTCTCCCCTTTGGGAGCCCTGGCCTTCATCATGATAGGAGGCAATCCCCCGGACTTCTAAGTCTTTGAACCGGTGGGTGCCCGAGCCTTGGATAACTTTCGGTTTCCCCGAAAGGCCCTTAACGTAATTATGATCGGCATGATCGTGACTTACCAGAACTACATCGGCCTCATCTGGAATTCGGCCATAGGCGATAGCCCCGCCGAACCCCCCGGGTTCGTAGGGATCGGTGATGACCTTGAACCCTTGGTCAGAGGTAAGCAAAAAAGCTGCATGGCCATACCATTTTACTTTCATTGCCTTGGTTCCTTTCTCAGCCGAGGGGAATTTTTTTCTTTTCTTCGGCTTCAGCTTTAGTCTTGCATTCGATGCAAAGCGTGGTCATGGGGCGGGCTTTCAATCTCTCTTCGGAGATTTCCTCCCCGCATTCTTCGCAGATGCCAAAGGTCCTGTCCTCGATCCTGGCCAAAGCTTCTTTGATCTTCAGAATCAGCTTTCTCTCCCGGTCGCGGATGCGCAGCAAAAAATTACGGTCGGTTTCTAAGTTGGCCCGGTCGGTGGGGTCGGGAAAAGTGTCTTTGTCATTGGTCATGCCGGTGACAGTCTTTTCCGCCTCGCTGAGCAGAATCCCTAAACGTTCTGTCAGAAGCTCCTTGAAATAAGCGAGCCTCTCTTTTTTCATCTCTTTCCCCCAAGAGTCCAAAAAAATATAGAAATATATATCATATCTTAGAATAAGAGTAAAGAAATTTTCCCTGCTTCCCGAATCTTCCTATTCTTCGCCTATCCGCAGATAGGTCCCGCTTTTCCCGCCTGACTTTTTCATGAGTTTGATGTCCGAGATGATCATACCCCGGTCGACGGCTTTGCACATGTCATAAATCGTCAGGGCAGCAGTAGCCGTTGCCAGCAATGCTTCCATCTCTACCCCTGTCTTCCCTGTGGATTTTACCCTGGTCTGGATGTGTATTGCGGAACGCTTAGCCTCCGGCTGGAAATGAATCTCCACGCTGTCGAGGCCCAGGGGATGGCACATGGGAATGATTTCTCCTGCGCGTTTGGCGGCCATGATCCCGGCCACCCGGGCCACTCCTAAGACATCCCCTTTTTCAATTTCTTTATCTATGATTCGCCGCAGGGTCTCGGCTTTCATGACAACCCGTCCTGTGACCACAGCCGTTCTATGGGTCACTCTCTTGGCGCTCACGTCCACCATCCGTGCCCGCCCTTCTTGGTCGAAATGACTTAATCTGGCCACTCCCTTCCCTCCTCCATCGATGATAATTCGTATCAATTTAGCGGTTTGAAAAAGTGGTTTTACCACCTTTGTTGAGGTCC
>JASEHN010000317.1 GCA_030018715.1 Thermodesulfobacteriota bacterium
CCCGTTCACCCTGAGCCTGTCGAAGGGTAAATTACGGACTTTTGCAAGAAGCTCAGATAACTACAGATAAAAATAGATAAAATGTACAAAGAGCACAGAGTTCTTAAAACCGAAAAAATAAAGGATAAGTGTCAAGTGCCTAAAGTGAACTAAAGTGCCTAAAGTTAAAAAAGGAAATCCCTATACAATAAATTTAGCGGATGACTCCCCCGAAACGTTCGACCAGAAGGTTAGTCAACTTCTGGTGAAACTCGTTAACCTCGCGGTCGGTTAGCGTACGGTCCTCTTGCCGGTATTTTAAGCGGAAAGCTAAACTCTTCTTACCCGCAGGAACCGGCTTTCCCCGGTATAGGTCGAAAAGTTTAATTTCAGCAATAAACCCATTGTTCGCCTCCCCAAGAGTCCTTAAAAGGTCAGCGGCGGCGATTTCTTCATTTACGACCAGAGCCAGGTCCCGGCTAACGGCTGGATAGCGGGGCAGGGGTTTAAAAACCTGCCGTTCCTCGGCCTTATCCGTTAAGTTCTGAAAGTTTAGTTCAAAAACGAAAATTTTTTGGTCGAGATCAAAATTATGGCAAACGTCCGTGTGCAATTCTCCCATTTCGCCCAATATGTTTCCGGGCATTTCCAGCCGGCAAGCCTTGCCGGGGTGCAAATAGGGTTCATCGGTCAGGGGAAGGAAGCGAACGTCACAGATGCCCAGGCCACCCAATAATGCCTCCAGGGTTCCTTTAAGGTCAAAAAAATCGCATTCCTGTTTGAGTTTAGCCCAGGATTCCTCTTCGCTAAAACCCGTGATTAAGCCGGAAAGGATTTCCACTTCTTCGGGTAACTCCTGTTCATCCCGGACAAAAAATACCCGGCCCATCTCGAAAATTTTCAGGTCAAGATTCTGTCGATAAAAATTGGTGCGAGCCACCTGCAGAAGACCAGGAATCAAGGTGGTACGCATAATGGACTGCTCTTCGCTAAGCGGGTTGTGAATACGCAATGCCCTTAAGCGTTTGTCCGCAGGAAGCAATCTTAAATCTTGCAGCGCTCTGGGTGATATAAAACTGTAATTAATAACTTCCCAAAAACCGCAGGCAGTTAAAAGGTTCCTGGCCCGCTCCGCTGTGCGTTGTAGCTTTGTCTTTTTCTCTGCGGATACTCTGCCGGCAGGGAGTGTTACCGGAATCCGTTGGAAGCCATGGAGACGGGCAACTTCTTCAATAAGGTCTATCTCTCTTTGCAGGTCGACCCGATAAGTAGGAATGGTCGCCTGAAAGTTATCCGGCCCCATTGGTTCGATCCCCAGCTTAAGGTTTTGCAGGTAGTTTTGCATCTCCCGTGGTTGGATGGCTGTTCCCAGAATTTTGTTTGCCCGGACGCTCCGCAAAATAATTTTTTGTGGTTCGATTTTTCGGGGGTAGTTATCTACCGGCTCCCTGGCCATGGTGCCGCCGGCCAATTCCACCATCATGGCTGCGGCTCTTTCCGCTGCTCGGAGGGTGCCGTTCGGATCTATGCCCCGCTCGAAACGCAGCGAAGCCTCCGTAGCCAATCCAATCCGCTTGGATGTGCGACGGATGCCCATGGGATCGAAGTAAGCGCTCTCCAGAAGGATATTCTGGCTCTGGGGATGAACTTCGGAGTTTAGCCCCCCCATGATCCCGGCCAGGGCCACTGGTTTTCGGCCATCGCAAATCATCAACGCTTCTTCAGGCATTTTCCGGTCCAGGCCATCAAGGGTAGTGAAACTTCCCCCTGGAGCTGCTGTGCGGACGACAATGCGCTTCTCCTCCAGACGTTCAAGGTCGAAGGCATGGAGCGGCTGTCCCATTTCTAACATCACATAATTGGTTACATCCACGATATTATTGATGGGTCGAACTCCCACGGCTTCCAGGCGCCGGCGCAGCCAAAAAGGCGAGGGGGCGATTTTTACGCCAAAAATCAATTGAGCGACATATCGCGGGCAAAGGTCCGGACGCTCGATAGTCACGGTAGTGGAAGAACCATCGACCATCCTTCCGGCAATTTTTTTAGCGGGGGTGATATGAAGAGGCTGGCCGGTCAGCGCAGAAACTTCCCTGGCTACGCCCAGAAGGCACAGGCAATCGGAACGGTTAGGAGTTATGTTTATCTCGAATATCCAGTCGGCCAAGCCCAAAGCGCTTTCCAAGGTTGCCCCCAAAGGAAGATTCGCGGGGAGAACCATGATCCCGGCGGCATCTTCACTCAGACCCAATTCTTTTTCCGAACAGAGCATTCCTTCGGAGAGAACGTCCTGGAAATATGTCCTCCCGATCGTTTCCGCTCCGGAAAGAGTGGCGCCTTCTTGGGCCAGGGCCACCAGCTCCCCGACTTTCAGGTTAGGGGCGCCGCAGACGATTGAATAATCTTTTTTTCCATCGCTGACTTTGCAGACAGAAAGGTGATCGCTCCGGGGATGGGCATGGAAAGAAACCAGCTTCACCACGATTACGCGCTGAAACGCCGGCCGCCGCTCGTTTAGGTTTTCCACCTCCAAACCGGCATTGGTCAGGATTTCCGCCAATTCAGGCGGAGAGAGGGGAATTTCTACATAATCTTTAAGCCACTGCCAGCTGATCTTCATTGCATCCCTTATAAAATTTTTCAACACCCGAAGAAACAGGGTCTTAAAACTGCTTCAGGAATTGCAGATTGTTCTCATAGAAAAGGCGAATGTCATTCAGCCTTACCTGGAGCATGGCAATACGTTCCACCCCCAGGCCAAATGCAAAACCGGTAAATTCCTCGGCATCGTACCCCACAAAACGGAAAACCTCCGGGTCAATCATTCCCGAACCCAGGATTTCCAGCCAGCCGCTTTTTTTACAGACCGGACAGCCTTTCCCCTGGCAGATCACGCACTGGATGTCCACTTCGGCGCTCGGTTCGGTAAAGGGGAAGAAGCTGGGGCGAAAGCGCATCTGCACGTCGGGCCCGAATAATTGATGGACAAAAAAAGTCAGAGTCCCTTTCAGGTCGGCGAAAGTGACTTCGTGATCGACGACAAAGCCTTCCACCTGGTGGAACATCGGACTATGAGTGGGGTCAGAATCATGCCGGTAAACCCGGCCGGGAGCAATGACCCTGAGGGGAGGCTTTCGCTTTTCCATGGTGCGCACCTGCACCGGGGAGGTGTGGGTGCGCAGGACTACATTGGGAGAGAAGTAAAAAGTATCCTGCATGTCCCGGGCAGGGTGATCCTGGGGAAAATTCAGGGCTTCAAAATTATAATAATCCATCTCCACTTCCGGGCCTTCGGAAACCTCAAAACCCAAGCGTTCGAAAATGGCCACTATCTCTTGGGTCACCTGAGTGAGGAGATGCGCTTTTCCCAGCGAAGGTTTCCGCCCCGGAAGACTTATGTCCACTCCTTCGTGGAGCAATTGTTTGGCTTTCTGCCGCTCCCGTTCTTCCGTGAGGGCCTGCTCTGCGGCCTCTTCCAAGGCCGTCTTTAACTGATTGGCCAGTTGGCCCAATGCCGGCCGTTCCTCCGCAGGCAAATTCCCCATTTCCCTAAGGAAGCTTGTCAGCAGTCCTTTCCGGCCGATGTATTTCGTGCGCACGGCCTGAATGTGAGTTTCCCCCTTGGCAGCGCATAATTCAGCCCTTGCTTCTTCTTCCAGGCGCTTGAGTCTTTCCCGCGTCCTGCCTATTTCATTCACGAGAGCTGCCCTTTAGCAATTTCCACGATTTTGGAAAATCCCAAGGGGTCAGTGAAGGCAATTTCGGCCAGGGCCTTTCGGTCAATTTCCACCTTGGCCTTATTCAGCCCGAAAATCAGCTGATTGTAGGTCAAGGCATGGACTCGGGCCGCGGCATTGATCCGGGTTATCCACAGGGAGCGGAAGGTTCGTTTTTTGGCTTTGCGGTCGCGGTAAGCAAATTTATGGGCCCGGTCCACCGCTTCCGTGGCGATGCGATAAAGGCGACTGCGCGATCCCCGGAATCCTTTGGCCTCTTCCAAAACACCTTTTCTTCGTCTTCTCGTTTTAACGCTTTTCTTTACTCTGGGCATTTCCAATTACTCCTTCTTGCGGGGCTGCTTGCGGTAAGCTTTCAGCCCCCTTCTTTTCCCATAACTTAGAGATAGGGAAGCATCTTTTTGATGTTCTTAAAATCACTTTTATCCACCAGCACGGATTTGCGTAGGTTTCGTTTGCGTTTGGTGGTCTTGCCGGTTAAAAGGTGACTGGCAAACGCCTTTTCACGTTTAATTTTTCCACCGCCCGTCACTTTAAAGCGTTTGGCGGCTCCGCGGTTACTTTTCATTTTTGGCATGTTTCAATCTCCTCAAAAAAATAAAACCTAACCCTTTCATTGCGCTCAGAGATGAGCAAGAAAGAAATCTCCCGTTTCGTCGGTGAATCCTTAAGCAAAAAATAAATTTAATGTATAGGAATTTCTTTTTTTGTAACAGTTTAGCCATTTGAAAAGCTGTCAAATCCCCCTTCATCCCCCT
>JASEHN010000318.1 GCA_030018715.1 Thermodesulfobacteriota bacterium
CCCCGGCCCTCAACAAAGGCTTTTATACCATTTTTTCAAATCGCTAAAGTGTTACGTTATTTCAAAAATTCTCCAAAATCAACTCATGCGCTTTTTCCGCCAGGAGCAGGGATATCTGGCGGACGGCCTCTTTTTTGTTGTTCTCCGTGATGGCCAGATCCGCCACTACCGGATAGTTCCACCATTCACTCATCTCTCCCTTAAATAATACCCTCCCGTCTTTCTGCCTTTTGAAGGTGATTTCCACGGTTAAGGTCGCCCGGTATCCGGTGGTAGTCTGAGTGTCCCCGGTCACGGCCACGGAGGTGGTTACGAAGGATTTTACAATTCCGGTCAGCAGGGCATCGGCTGAATTCTGTTCAAGCACATTAAGGCGCCTGACCGAAATAAATTTTTCCACCAGGGCCCTGGTCACTTCGCTTTCAATCCCGGTCTGGAAGGTTCGATTGGCAAAAATGGGGATGGCTACGGAGCGTATCTCCGGGGGGAGGTTCGTTCCCCTTCCCTGGAATTGGTACCCGCAACCCCCGAGGAAAAGGACCATGAATAAGAGGAAACACGGTTTTATGTGAAAGATATTTTTCAATCGATCACGATCATGACCTTGCATTCTTCCAGGAAGGTCCCTTTCTGGGCAAACGGGGCAACTCGTTTAACCTCTTCCGGCGACAGGATGATGTCCGACGGGCTGTTGGGGTTTACTTTGAATCCCTTGACGGTCAACGGATTTTTACCCACGCGGGGATTCACCTGGGCTGCGGTCAAATCCCTGGAATAGAAGGCCAGGCCATTCTGGGCTGCTTTTTCGCGGGGAACGTACATCCCCTGGTAAAGCTCCAGCCCTTTTTCGTCTATGACTTTGGGGATCAGCGCCGGCCGCATGTTTATTCCCCGGGTATCAACCACCAGGCCGGTAAATGGGGGAAGGTCGGCAAGGGATGGCAGGGGTTGCGGTTTTATGGGTTCAGGCTTAACCGGCTCAGGTTTTATAGCAGGCTTTTCTTCCACCATGACTTTCGGTTGGGGAGGAGGAGGCTCCGTTTTCTTTTCAGGAATGGTGGGTTTGACCGGCGGAATTAACCTATCCGGCGCCGGTGGTTTTGGTGCGGGCAATTCCTGCGGCAGGCTCATCATCAGGGCCATGAAATCCCCGCTCAGGTTCATGGCCACAGTCACTTCAATGGCCCCATCGGATAAATACCTCCTCAGCTTTCTTACCTCGGCGGAGCCCTGGATAAACCCTTCGGCCTGCAATCTGATCTGATCGCTTTTCACTATGAAATTTTCTACGAGAGTCTCTGAATCAATCCGCACCCCCTTGAGTACTTCCAGGAGGTTGCGCCGGGCATCGGCCAGAGCGGCCCGTTCGGCCATCAATCGCGCCTGAGCGATGTTCTTGGCTTCTTTTGAGGGCGCCCCGCTTCCTTTGGCCGTAATGATTCCTTTGGACCAGTTAATCTCGCCGCTTCCAATTAACTCGATCACCTCCGCCTGGCTGGCCCAGGTTGCTCCCGTCCATAGAACCAGCCATAAGAAACAAAAGCCGGCGGCTATACGTTTCATGGCTTCCTCCCCTGAAAAGCTCCTGCTTCAGGAGCCTCTAGCCAGTATTTATAATTAATTTCGCCCAGGAAAAGCGACTCTCGGGGCGGGCTCGATCCCCACCAGTTTTCCCGGGCATCCAGGTAGATTGAAGAAAAACTTTGCACGGCAAAAGGATTATCTACGAAATTATTGCGGTTGATCTTTGGCCGGGAGGTCCCCAGGGCCACAACCGCTCCTGTTCCCAGGTTTTTTGTGAAAGTGCTGTAAAAGATCTTGGGCTCGGCATCGTTAGCCACTTTGAGGCCCGCCTGCGAGTGGTTGGCAATGTAGCAACGGTCGATGTCCGGCGCTCCGTAGCCTATATCCAGGCCGGTCTCGGCATATTCCAAGATACAATAACGAAAGAAGCTGGCCTGCCTGGAGCGCTGCTCGAATCTGGCGACCGAAGGATAATTCCCCGGCGAAGGCGTCGAGCTGTTGGAAGTAAAAGTTATCAGCCGGTCAGCCGTGCCCCGGGCATCGATCCCGCCCTCTTTGACGATGATCGAAGTCCCCGGATTGTACTTCAGGGTATCCCCGGGCTCGATAAACAGAATTGCCCCTTTCTCGACGCTAACGTCTTTTTCCAGCACGTACGGGCTATGGGCCACGGTAAGGAAAGAATCCCGTTCCATTGTTCCACCCAGGGGGCTTTTCAGGATGGGAAGTTCTACGGGCTTGCCCTGCGGGTAGGGGGCGTCGAGTACCCGCTGATAGTCCACCCTTCCAAAAATTTTACCGATGATTTTCAAGCCTTCCTGCGTCCCCCACCAATTATCTCTGGCTTCAACTTGAACGTCTTTTTCAGGAGAGTTATAAATTTCATACTTCCCGTTGTCATGAATGTTATTGTTCAGCAGATGAGAGGAGGAAGAAAAGAGGCGAACTCCGGCTTCCCCGTTGTTGAGTATGCGGTTTTTAGCAAGGAGCGGCCGGGCCTCCCGGATCAACACTCCATCCTTAAGATTCCCGCGGATTTCATTCTCCTCAATGGTGGGAGCAGCCGCTGCTGAGACTTCCACCCCGGAAGAAACATTGGCGGAAATGACGTTCCTAAAAATTATAGGTTTGGAGAAAGATTCGCTTACCTGAATGCCCACCTTATTGTTGGAAATTTCATTATGGCGAATTAGCGGAGAAGATGAGAGACAGGCAATTCCGGTCAGGGCTCCGTTGATCCGGGTAAACTCGACGACGTTTTCCTCGTCTTTCGTGCCCTTAAAAATTATCCCCTTCCAATTCTGCCCGGGGGAAGCCGGTTCAAAGGCGATCAAGCTGGTCTGATCTCCTTTGGCAATCATTTTTCCCATGACCGATATTCCCTCGCCATTCGAACGGATGATTGTCCCGGGTTCGATGGTCAGGGCGGCTTTTTGTCCCACCAGGACTTCACCTTCCAGAATATAAGGGCTGGCCCCTGCATACCAGACGATATCCCCCTGGATCATCCCTTTTACTGGCGTCGGCCCGGGGGTCACCGGCGTTGCTTTGGACAAGTCGGATTGTTTACTTTCGTTGCCGGCCAGGTCCAGGGCAGCGACCTTATAATAATAATTCGTTTCATTCTTAAGGTTTTTATCCTGAAAGGTGTTAAGTTCAGTCGATCCCACTTCCTGGTAGCCGGTAAGCGGGGTGGCGCTGCGGTAAATTTTATATCTGGCGATATCTCTATCCACGTTCTTTGGCCAGATCAAGTCCACTATTTTATCCCGCCCTATGGCTTTTACCTCTTTGGGCGCTTCCGGGGAAGTGGTGTCAATAGTTACCGGTCCCAAAACATCCACCCATTCCGTGGCGTTGCCGGCGTCATTGACCAGAGCCCCGATTATGAGAGCTTCTTCGACGTTATCCCCGGGCAGGACTTTGTAGCTTCCGGTATAGGTGCCTTGCTCTTCTTCCTGTAAGGGGATGTCCTTTTTAAAATCCCCAATGCGGAAGAAAGCCCGCAGGCGGGGGTCTCCTTCCATAGCTATTTTGATAACGTCTCCCGCTTTATGGGCATATTTGTCCGAACGTCTCATGCCATCATGGGCTAAAATCGTGATCGTCGGAGGTTTTAAAGCCCGGGCCAGGGTAGGCTGAGGAATGGTTTTGATCATATCGCGAAATAGATCATCAGAAGAACGCAGGAGCTCGATCTCCCGCAAATTTAAAGCAGTGGTTACCGCGATCAGGATTAACCCCACGGGGGAAGTGGTTATTCCTGCCTCATGCTTTCGGGAAATATCTTTAGCGAACCAGAGCTCTTTTTCTGTTTTTCCATCGATCATCCGGATTTCCGCGCCTACGGCCACCTGGGAGTAAACCCCTAAATAAATTCGGTCGTAATGAGTCACCTCCCCCAGAATAACTGCATCAACCCGAATAATTTCCTTAAGCTTTTGAATGGGGGTCTGGGCAACCTTTTCAGGGGTATCCAGCCCCGCCTGGCGCAGAGCGTCATCCACCTTGAACAAGGGCATAGTGGTGTAATTTAATTTGCTGAAATGCCCGTGAAAAGATTTGCGCACAATGTCGAAAGCTTCTTTTTTCTCGGTGCGGTTTAAAAAGGGAAGCACAGCTACGGTTTGGGGGGGGCGTTCGCTTAAGGATGGAGCCACCCTTAACTCCCCTTTGAATTTAGTCACAATGGGAGGGGCTATCTTCGTATGCTCCGTGTAAACACATCCCGCTCCCCAGATTAGCAGAGTGAAGGCCACCAGTCCCCAAAGGGCTCGATTCCACCGACGCATGGTTTCCTCCTTCCTGGACAATCTGGTAATGTTAAAATCTAATGAACTCATAAAAAGTCCGAAAGCCCCTTTTTCCGTCATTCCGGCGGAAGCCGTAATCCAGTTATTTTAAGGAGTTATCAAACCTCTGGACTCCGGTTTTCACCGGAGT
>JASEHN010000319.1 GCA_030018715.1 Thermodesulfobacteriota bacterium
GTAGCCTGCAGCTGGATCACTTTAGACGTTTGACATTTTCTTTACATTTTCTTAATCATGTTTTAAAACTCTGTGATCTCTGTGCCCTCTGTGGCTAATTTTAATTTATTTATTTGTTTTTGGAATTCTCCATACTCTGCGTGCTCTGCGGTGAATCTTTCCCCCTTTTTTATTTGAGTGCTTCGGCGCCGCTGACGATCTCGATCAGCTCTTTGGTAATGGCCGCCTGCCGCGCTTTGTTGTAAATCAGGGTCAACTTATCGATCATCTCCGTGGCGTTATTCGTGGCATTCTCCATGGCCGTCATGCGCGCTCCATACTCGGAGGCCAAGGACTCCAACAGGGCCCGGTAAACTTGCACTTCCACGTACATGGGCAGCAGCTTGTCCAATATCTCTCCTTCCGATGGTTCATAGAGGTAATCAACAGCCGGCGGACCGCTGGTTGCCGGCGCTCTTTCTTCTTCCGCAGGAGACTTCGGTATTATCGGCAAGACCTTCTCCAAAATTACCCGCTGCTGAACGGCCGAACGGAACTCGCTGTAAAGGAGATAAATCCCGTCAACCTTTTTTTCACAATAGGCTTGCACCAGCTCCTGGCCGATTTTCGCGGCCAAAAGATAGTCCACCTTTCCAAAAAAGTTGACATACTCCCGCCGCATGACCACATTCCGCCTGCGGAAATAGTCTCGGCCTTTGCGGCCAATGAAGGAGAGGGCCGTTTCCTCGATCTTTGTTTTTCCCTCTTCTAAAAACCTCTCCGCCCTTTGAATGAGGTTCATGTTGAACGCTCCGCACAGGCCGCGATCGGACGTGAATAGCACCACTTCCACCCGTTTGGGTTCTCTTCTATCTAACAAGGGATGGGCTTCGGCTGTGGTCCTTGCAGCCAGACGGCTTAAAACTTCGAACATCTTCAAGGCGTAGGGCCGGGTAGCCAGCATACTTTCCTGTGCCCGGCGCAGTTTGGCCGCCGCCACCATCTTCATGGCCTTGGTTATCTGCTGCGTTGATCGAACACTAGAAATTCTCTTCCGAATATCCCGAAGACTCGCTTTGGCCATGGCCGCTCACTCCGCTTTAAACGTGCCCTTGAACTCTTCCAGGACGTTCTTGATCTTCTTCTCCAGACTTGCATCCAGAGCTTTTTTTTCGCGGATTTCCCTGTAAATTTCCGGATAGCGACTGTCCACAAAGGAGGTCAGTTCTTCTTCGTACCGCAGGAGGGCGCTTTCCGGGTATATTTCCAGGTATCCGCCTGTTCCGGCAAAGATGATCAAAATTTGCCTCTCCACCGGAAGAGGCTTGTACTGGGGTTGCTTGAGAATCTCCACCAGCCGGCTTCCCCGGGCCAGCTGGGCCTGGGTGGCCTTGTCCAAATCGCTGCCAAACTGAGCGAAGGCCGCCATCTCCCGGTACTGCGCCAAATCCAACCTCAAGCTTCCAGCCACCTGTTTCATGGCTTTAATCTGAGCGTTGCCTCCCACGCGCGAGACGGAAAGTCCGACATTGATTGCCGGGCGGATTCCGGAATAGAAGAGTTCCGACTCCAGATAGATCTGCCCGTCGGTGATGGAGATAACGTTCGTGGGGATGTAGGCCGAGACATCGCCTGCCTGAGTTTCGATAATCGGCAGGGCGGTCAGGGATCCTCCGCCCGTTTCTTCTTTGAGTTTGGCGGCCCGCTCCAGCAGGCGAGAGTGAAGGTAGAAAATGTCGCCCGGATAGGCTTCGCGTCCCGGGGGACGGCGCAGGAGGAGGGAGAGCTGCCGGTAGGCCTGGGCGTGCTTGGACAGGTCATCGTATATTAAAAGGGCATGTCTCCCGGAATCCCGGAAATATTCCCCCATGGAGCATCCGGCATAAGGAGCGATGTACTGTAAGGGAGCCGGTTCAGAAGCGGTGGCTGCTACCACTGTAGTGTATTCCATGGCCCCGTATTTTCTAAAGAGATCCACCACCCGGGCTACGGTTGAGCGTTTCTGGCCGATGGCCACGTAGAAGCAATAAACCCCCTTCCCCTTCTGATTGATGATGGTATCCAGGGCCAGGGCAGTCTTGCCCGTCCCGCGGTCGCCGATGATCAATTCCCGCTGACCCCGGCCAATGGGGATCATGGAGTCAATGGCTTTCAGGCCGGTCTGCAGCGGCTCTTTCACGGGTTGACGGACGACAATTCCCGGCGCTTTTTGTTCGATATTACGGAATTGCTTGGCCTCCAGGGGGGGGCCATCATCAATGGGCTGCCCCAACGAGTTCACCACCCTCCCGATAAGTTCTTCCCCCACAGGCACCTGGGCAATCCGCTTTGTCCTTTTAACCGTGTCCCCTTCCCTGATCAGGGTGTCTTCCCCGAAAAGGACTGAGCCCACGTTATCCTGTTCTAAATTTAAGACCATGCCATAGACCCCGTGGGGAAACTCCAAAAGTTCCCCGGCCATGACGTGGTCAAGCCCATAAATGCGGGCAATTCCATCGCCTACGGAGAGAATGATCCCTGTTTCAGCCACATCCAGCTTGCGGTCGAATCCCTTAATCTGGCTGCGGATGATTTCGCTGATTTCATCGGCTCTTATCTGTACGGCCATCTTTGCTCACTCCTTGAATAAATTCTCTTTAACTTTTAAAAGCTGCGTCCTAAGGCTTCCATCATAGATAACATTGCCGATCTTGGCCATTACTCCCCCGATCAGGAAAGGATCCTCCTCCACGGAAAGGATAACCTCTTTCCCGGTAGAAGATCCCAACTGAGCTTTAACCGCCTCCACCAGTTCAGGAGAAATTTTCCCCGCCGTTATCAAGGTAGCTCTAACGCGGTTGGCCACGCCATCACAAAGGCTTTCATAAGACTTGACTACCTCGAAAAAATGATCCATCCTCTCCCGTTCGATCAGGAGATTGATAAAATCAACCGTTGTTTTCTCCAGGCCAAGGGGGGAGAGGACAGTTCCGGCGATGGTTTTGCGGGTGACCGTTGGATAGATCGAACTAAGCAGAACCGCTTTTAGCTCTTTATTTTTTTTAAGCAAATCCGCTATGGTTTCCAAGTCATGCCCCAGCTTTTTATAATTTCCCTCTTGCGTACCTATCTCTAAAAAGGCCCGGGCATATTTTCTGGCAACAGTTAAACTGATCACCTGAGTTCTCCCACCTTTCCGATGAATTCCTTAGCCAGTCTTTCCTGGTCTTTGGGCTGAGTGGCCTCCTTCAGGAGCTTTTCCGCGAGATCTACGGAAAGGTCGATCATCTCTTTCTTCAGTTCAGCTCGGGCTTTCTTGACTTCCTGCTCAGCGACTACCTGGGCCTGCTTCCTGATTCGGTCCCCTTCTTCCTTAGCGCGCTCGATGATCCTTTGCCGTTCTGTTTGGCCATCCCTGGATATTCTTTGATGGAGCTCGGCTACTTCCTGGCTCAGGACGTCAAGCTTCTTTTCCCACTCCTTAAAGTTAGTTTGGGAGTCTATCTCCTTTTTGGCAGCCTGTTCCAGTGAGTTTTTGATTTCCTCTTGCCTTTTGCTCAGGAATGAACTAACGGGTTTTTTTAAAACTCGGATAAGAAGAATAATCAGAAGAACAAAACTGATGGACTGCCAGAAAACTTCCCCGGAAATTCCTCCTCCGCTGCCGGCCGCCCAGATTTCATTGGCCGGAAGAACCAGCGCGAGATTGCCTATGATGATCGCTTTTACTAAACGAAAGAATCCGTTCATGAAAGACTCCTCCCCAGGATTTTTTCCGCAATCTCCCGGGAAAGAGTCCGGGCCTGAAACCGGAGGCCAGCCCTGGCCGCATCGGACTCTTCATTAATTTTATTTTTCATTTCCTGAATCAATTGATTGGCCTCCGCCATGGCCTTTTGCAAAATCTCCATCTCCCTGGCCAGGCTCTCCCGGCGGATTTCTTCCCTGATCGTTCCTCCCTGGGCCTGGGCCGCGGAAATAGCCTCCCGGTACCTTTCCATCAGATCCTCTGCCCGTTGCTGGAGGTCCCGCGCCCTTTTTTCCGCTCCCTGGATACGTTCTTTCCTGGCCTGCAGAAAGTTCAAAAAGGGCTTGAAAGCCACCTGGCTTAAGATGACCATCAAACTCAGCACCACCGCCAGCTGCACGATCATGGTTAAATTCAACTCGATCATCGGGCTTTCTCCGTCTTGTTTTTATAGGGACGCAGATTTTCAGGATTGAAATTTAAAATGCAGAGACAGAAGACAGAATTCAGAATCCAGAATAAAGGCGGGATGATTTTTCATTCTGAATTCTGACTCCTGAATTCTATTTTTTCTGCTGCGTTTATCTGCCCCCAAATGAAATCTTTATGCTATGAGCTTCTTGCAAAAGTCCGTAATTTACCCTTCGACAGGCTCAGGGTGAACGGGTTTAGGTTGAATTTATTTAGTTTTTCCGTTCGTGGTGAGCTTGTCGAACCACAAAAAAATACTTTTGCAAGAGGCTCC
>JASEHN010000320.1 GCA_030018715.1 Thermodesulfobacteriota bacterium
GCAACGTCACGACGTTGCGGTGCGGCGTCTCAATGCCCTGGGCCCACCTCCTACCTGTTGGTGCCGTACTTGGCCGCCAACTGGCTTTCCGTCAGGTGACGCCGTTCTAGGGCGACTATCTCGGGGAACCCCATCAGGTCGTGCAATTCCTCGAAGGAGACCGTCAGGTCGGGGCGCTCCACCACCTCCCCGGTCTCCAGCGACTCCGCCAGCACCGCCATAGCTTTCATCATGCCACGAAGGGCAGCGCCAGGCAACAGCCGTGGAACACCCATCACCGCAACCCCCATCTCCTGCAACTGTCGGGCTGACAGAAGGGGCGTGGTCGCACGTCTGGCGATGCCGTATCCCATGTTCACGGTGAGGGGCTTGGAGACGTTTCGAGCCAAGGTCCGGATCTCCTCGACCGACAGCAGGGCGTCGGCGTAGACCAGATCCGCCCCAGCCTCGGCGTACAGGTTAAGCCTCCGGATGGCCTCGTCCAAGCCGAGCGGCGCTCTCGCGTCGGTCCGGGCTCTGATCGCAAAGCTCGGGTCACGCCGGGCCTCGATGGCGGCCTTCACCTTCTCCACCATCTCCTCAGCCGGGATCACCTCTTTGCCCGCCAGATGCCCGCACCGCTTGGGCCACACCTGGTCCTCGATGGTGACCCCGGCCACCCCGGTTTGTTCAAAGGCCTGGACGGCGAAGAAGACGTTGACCGCGTTGCCGTAGCCTGTGTCGGCATCGGCGAGCAACGGCAGGTTAGTGCAGTTGGCCATGGCCCGCGATGCCGTGAGGTTCTCCTCCAGGCCCATCAGGCCCACGTCGGGCCAGCCCAGGAGGTTCTCTGCGGTGCCTCCACCGGTGATGAAGGCGGCTTTGTACCCGAGCCTCTCCACCAGACGGGCGCTGTAGCCGTTGAACACACTGGGCATCACCAGGATCTTTGGCCCTGCGATAAGCCTCCTGAACTCCTCGCGCTTGCTGTGCATCGTGCGACCTCCTTTCCTGTCTTGCGATATGCACTGTGCTATTCAGAGCAGATAGAGGTTCAGCCTCCTCGCCCACCATTTGGCTGCAATCTCTAATGGGACCTCACTCTATCTACTTCTTCAATAAATTTAATTCGCTCAGCAATAACTGGAATTGGCCGCTCGCCTTATCATTGAACTTGCTGAACTCATCGGGGGACATCCATGTAGGCAGCATCCCATTATCCTCCATGTATTTCTTAAACTGGTCGTTATCCATGACCTTTCTAAAGGCCACTTCAAGCTTCTTCACCGCGTAGTCCGGCATGTTCGGAGGGCCTACGAGTCCACGGTACGTCAGGATCGGTTCGCCCATGCCAGCCTCCGTCATGGTGGGGGCATCTTTGAATTGCGGGTAGCGAGTCGGAGCAGCGGCGAGAATGACCCTCAACTTCCCTGCACGCACGTGGTCGGTTAGAGGAGCTGGGTTTGCTAAGATGAAATGCACGTTCCCATTCAAAACGTTGATGACGTATTCAGGCTCGCCGCCGGCGAAGGAGAGGAAGTTCCATTTCACCCCTTTCGCCTTCTGTATGGATAGGCCCATCATGCTCTCATTAGAAGTGAAGGAACCCCCTCCCTGGGTCAGCTCCTTGGGCCGCTTCCTGGCCTCAGCGATAATGTCGTCCATAGTTTTGAACGGAGAATCGCTCCTCACCGCCAAGACAGATCCTTCGGAGATCAGATTGGCGATGGGGACAAAAGACTTGTAGTTGTAAGGAAGCTTCTCCAGCAAGGGTGTGCAGTGGAAGGTCGAGCTGGTCACACCCAGAACAAGGTGTGGATTACCCTTCCTCTCCAAGACATATCCCAGGGCGACAGCCCCACCGCTCCCCGGCTTGTTAAGGACAACCATAGGCTGGCTGAGAATCTTCTCCTTCTGGATGATATTGGCCACCAGTCGGCCTAGAACGTCCATGGAGCCGCCCGGGGAAGTGTGGCAAACATAATCAATCGGCCTGGACGGGTAGTCAGCCGATGGATCAGCCGCCTTGCCGTCGACCGCCATTAGGAGTAGAAGTGAGAAGATGGCTACACATACTAACAAACCACCTTGATTTCTTAATTGCCTATCATCTCTTTTCATTTGTCTATCCTCCTCTCTTAATTGTCTATCAGGCTGGTGAAAAACCTTTTCTGCCGGAGGCTAACTCAGCAGCCATCGGTTCTTTCCGGCACCTTAACCGCACCTTAAACCGTTATCCCCTGAAAGCTATTACCCCCCTTCTCTTATCACTCGCAATAACGCCTCCGGCGCGACCTCTTAAGCCACGCTTGCTGAAGCCAAGGGGCGAAGAAGGCTATAAAGGCCATTATTAGCAAGACAGTGCATGTAGGCCGCATAAGGAAGATGTTAAAGCTACCCCCCGACATGATAAGGGATTGTCTCAACGCTCGCTCCACCAACGGACCGAGGATCACGGCCAAGACAATTGGAGCAAGGGGGTAGTCCAACTTCCTGAAAACGTAGCCCAACACCCCAAAAAAGCCCATCATCCAGAGATCGAACATGCTGTTGTCAACGCTGTATACGCCGATCGAGGCGAGGGCTATGATAACAATGTATAGGATGTAGTAAGGCAGCCTCAGAAAGTTCACTATGAGGGGTATCATGGGTATGTTGATGATGATCAAGATGATGTTGCATATGTACATACTGGCCACGACGCCCCAGAAGATCTCTGGATGCTCCCCCAGCAGCATGGGTCCAGGACGCACCCCCAACATGATCAAAGCACACATCATGATCGCAGTAGCGGAGGAGCCTGGTACCCCAAGGCTGAGCATCGGGGCTAAGGATCCGCCCGTCGCTGCATTATCCGCCGACTCAGCGGCCGCAACCCCTTCTATCGCACCCTTTCCAAACCGCTCGGGAGTCTTTGAGAAGTTCTTTGCCACGGTGTAAGACAAGAACGAGGCGACAGTAGCCCCTGTTCCAGGCAGCGCCCCGATAATGAAGCCGATGATGGTGCTCCGTACCCAGGTCGGAATACACTGAACTATCTCACGCCATTTAGGAAGTAGTTTGGAGAGCTTCTTGGGCACCTCTATGAGCGAGAATTTAACCTGTCCCTCGATGTTGAGCAGGATCTCGCCCAGGGCAAAGAGTCCCACTGTCACAACGACAAAGTCGATGCCATCCATCAGCTCCAACCGTCCGAAGGCCAGCCTCGTAGAACCTGACATGAGGTCCGCGCCAACCGTCGACAAGGTAAGACCGAAGAATACTGCTAACAACCCTTTGACCAATGATTTGCCTGTCAGCGACGTCACCAGACTGAGCCCTAAGAGGGTCATGGTGAAATACTCCGGAGGCCCAAAGCCGATCGCCAAGGAAACTAAAAGCGGCCCCAGCAGCATCAGGCCTATGACGCTGGCCGTCCCTGCCACAAAACCGGAGATGGCGGCCAGACCTAAGGCGGGACCTGCTCTCCCCTGCAATGCTAACGGGTATCCGTCCAGACAGGTCGGCACCGAGCTGCTCTCACCGGGAAGGTTCATCAGGATAGAGGTGACTGCGCCTCCGTACTTCGCGCCGCAGAAGACGGCCATCATCATAATGAGAGCGGACGCTGGGTTCATTCCAAAGGTTAGAGGCAGAAGAATTGCGATAGTGGGCGTAACCCCCAGCCCGGGCATTATCCCGACGAAGGTCCCGACCCACGCCCCAAACAAGGCCCATAAAAGATTAGTAGGCGTGGTAGCTACGGAAAAACCTAACATCATTCCATGAGCAATGTCCATTTACATACCCCATTTGTACTTTGTTTCATCGAAGCAATTCGAGAAGGCCCGGCGGCAACCGAAGTTGAAGCCCTAGCTCAAAAATGGCCCAAAAAAGGAAAGTACTGATTATCGATATAGCTAACGAAAACTTCCAACCCCGCCGCTCCACGAAGCCAAGCAGAAAGAAGAACAGCAAGCCAATACAAAACAAGAACCCGACTTTTTCGCCCAAGAAAACGAACCCGAAGAACCCAAGCATGACGAGAAACATCTGCCACGCTGCATACTTGCTCGGAAGCGAAAGGTCCTCCTTCTCTTTGCGACTGAAGGTAACCTGTGCCAACAGCACAAGTCCCAGAAGGATGAACCCCACTCCCAGCCAGAAGGGTAGGAAGCCAGGCCCTGGACCATACTCAGCCATATATTCGAGACCCCGGGACTGGATGATGAAAATGACGCCTACAACCAACCATAGGAGAGCGAAAACCTGATTGATCCGTTGTTTACGGTTACCCGTCTGATTTACTTTTTTCGAGTTGTCTGCAGACATAAAGAGCCCCCCTTCTTAACTGAACCCTATCGTGTAGTGGGATAGTAGGTGTAGAAACCTGTACAATCATTCCTCTATAAGTCTGTATTGAATATCTGTAACAGTTCAGCCCCCCTATGAAAAGAGATAAATTTTTTAAAAAAATGTAAAA
>JASEHN010000321.1 GCA_030018715.1 Thermodesulfobacteriota bacterium
CTTTCCCGTAAGGAATATGCTCTGGCCCTGGAAACCCTGGATCATGTCCTGGAGCAGGATCCGGCGAATCGCGAAGCTCTTAGGAAAAAACGAGATATTTATATTCGGCAGGGCAATTGGCCGGAAGCATACGAGACCCAGAAGAGCGTAGTGAAATACACCAAAGAAAAAGACCATGCCCCGGCTGAAAAAAGGGTCATGCTTGGCCTGGAATACAGGTTTAGCCAAGAGCTGGCCCAAAAAGGGAAATTTAAGGAGGCCGAGAAGGCTTTACGGGAAATCATCCGTGAAGACCGGGAATTCTTTCCGGCCTACGTAACCCTGGGAGAGGTGTTGCATGGCCAGGGTTCCCTCGAAGATGCTGGCCACATCTGGTTAAAAGCCCTGGAGGCTTTCTGGAATCCTATTTTTCTGGAGCGTTTGGAGTCTCTTTACCTGTCCATGGCCAATCCCCAAAAAATTCTCAACCTCTACCTCGACTATCTGAGACAACGCCCGGAAGATAGCGTCCTGCGCTTTTTTTACAGCCGGCTGCTTATCCGCCTGGAGATGATCGATGAGGCCCTGGAACAGCTTCGGGATCTGGAGGCGTCCGGAGTATCCTTTCCGGAATTGTACATCCTCATGGGACAGGCCCATCATCGCCGGGGAGATGCTAAACGGGCGAATGAAGCCTACGAGAAGGCCCTGGAAGTCCAGAAATTCTCCCTTCCCTCCTATACTTGCTCGGCCTGCGGAAAAACCCACCCGGAGTGGGCAGGATTCTGCGAAAACTGTCATGCCTGGGGGACTTACTCCTTTAAGCTTCCCGGAATCTCGAAAGTCATTCCAGCCATTCCGTTTTATAATTACCCTGTTAATTTTTGAGCATGGGCTCTTTCTGGCACGCCCTGATTGAATTTTTTTTCCCGCCCAGATGCCCTTTTTGTGGAATAAACCTGGCGGGAAGCGGAGCTTCCCGACCGTGCTCCTCTTGCCTTTCCGAAATTAAATTTTTCGCGCACCCCCGTTGTCCCAGGTGCGGCCTGGGTTTTTATACGGTTAGCGGAGAGGATCACTTATGCTCCGGATGTCTATCGGAAGAATGGGACTTCGCCAGGGCGAGATCCCTCGGGCCTTATGAAGGGCTGATGATAGAGATTATCTCCCGATTCAAATTTAAAGGGGCCACCCGTCTGGCCAAACCGTTGGGCGCGCTTTTGGCAGAATATAAAGACCCGGATTTTTCTTTTTCAGAATTTGACCTTATCCTATCTGTTCCGCTTCATCCTAAGCGACTCAAGCAGCGTGGATTTAATCAATCGCTTCTTTTGGCCCGCCGGGTAAGCCAGGCGTTTTCTATTCCTCTCGATTTTAAATCGCTCCAGCGCATCCGCCATACCCTCCCGCAAACCGAACTCTCCGGCCCCGAGCGCAAAAAGAATATTCGTGGCGCCTTTGAGGTTAAGGAAAACAGGAGCATTTCCGGCAAACGCTTACTTCTTGTCGACGATGTTTTTACCACCGGAGCGACCGTGCAGGAATGCTCAAAGGTCCTACTGAAAGCCGGAGCGAAACAGGTGGACATTTTGACCTTGGCCAGAGTTGTTTAAAATACTTCAAAACAATTCATTGCAGAGCGCACTACCTTTCCTTGCGCCTTCCGCCGTGAAAGGGTTATAATTTTTTTGTTCTTTCCTTTCGGATGAAGTCTGTGGTATAAATGCTTTTATTAATTTTACTAATAGGTTGCGGAAAAACCCGCCATCTGGTCACTTCCGCCCAAGCTGGAGTCCGGAACACCTTGAAAAAACTGGATTCTTGCTTCCGCAAGAATGACGGCCTAAGGCCGGAAAGGACTTTTCTGCAGCCTGCTAACACGAAAAGGGAGTATTTTCTATGGTGGAAATTCCAATTACCAAGGCTTTGCCGGAACAACTAAAAAAGAAGCCCGCCCCTGATGCGCAATTAGGCTTTGGCAAGCTTTTAACCGATCACATGTTTTTAATGGATTATCAAGAGGGAGAAGGCTGGAAAAATCCACGGATAGAACCATACCATTCCCTGGCCTTAGACCCGGCAGCTTTGGTTTTACATTACGGGCAGGAAGTCTTTGAAGGCCTGAAAGCCTATCGCTGGCCCAACGGAGAGGTTTATCTTTTTCGGCCACGGATGAATTATGAACGGATGAACCGTTCGGCTAAGCGGCTCTGCATGCCCGCGCTGGATGTAGAGTTTGCCCTCGAGGCGACCCGGCAGCTCATCCGTCTGGAGAAGGACTGGGTTCCTTCTGCCCCGGGCACTTCCCTTTACATCCGCCCTAACATGATTGCCGTCGAAGCCGCCCTGGGTGTCCAGCTCTCCAAGAAATATCTTTTTTATATCATCCTGGGTCCGGTGGGCGCTTACTATCCCCAGGGTTTTAACCCGGTGGACATTTATGTTTCAGAAAAATACATCCGGGCCGCCCGTGGAGGATTGGGGGAGGCCAAGACTCTGGCCAACTATGCCGCCAGTCTCCTGGCTGCAGAAGAAGCTCATGAGCGGGGATATACCCAGGTGCTCTGGCTGGACGCCATCGAGCGCAAATATGCCGAGGAAGTAGGAACAAGCAATATTTTCTTTTTCAGCAACAATGAGCTTATTACTCCTCCCCTGCACGGCACCATCCTGCCGGGAGTGACCCGTGATTCCGTTCTGCATCTCGCTCGCAGTTGGGAGTTGAAGGTATCTGAGCGCATGATTGGCCTGGATGAAGTGATCTCCGCTCTGGAATCCGGGAAATCGCTGGAAATTTTTGCCTCTGGAACAGCGGCTGTGATTTCACCAGTTGGCAAACTTGCTTACCGCGATAAGACCTTTATGGTTAACAACGGAAAAGTAGGCCCCCTCGCCCAAAAACTTTATGATCATATCATGGGCCTCCAGTACGGAAAAATCAAAGATCCTTACGGGTGGATGGAACGGGTGGCTTAAAGCTTTTGATCCACTCTTTTACCGACGAGGTTGTCGCTTGAGAAAGCCAACACATATTCCTGCAAAGTGTTGGCTTTTTTAATTTGAGATGGGCAACAAATATATTCTCCCCCCAGGAAAAAAAGGAGTGAGCCAGATATGAAAGCCATGGTGTTAAAGAAGATCTATAATCTGAAAGAACAACAAAATCCTCTGGAGCTCGTTAATATATCCGATCCCGCCCCTAAAGAAAAAGAAATTTTGGTAAGAGTCTCTGCCTGCGGCATTTGCCACACGGAATTGGATGAGATTGAGGGAAGGACTCCTCCTCCCCGATTTCCAGTCGTTTTAGGGCATCAGATTGTGGGAAGGGTAGAAAAAATAAATGGCAGAGCAAATAAATTCAAAATTGGTGACAGGGTCGGAATAGGCTGGATAGGTTCTGCCTGTGGGAAATGTAGGTTTTGCCTGGATGGAAATGAGAATTTGTGCCATGAGTTCAAGGCCACGGGCAGGGATATAAATGGGGGGTATGCCCAATACACGACGGTCCAGGAGGATTTCGCCTATTTGATTCCTGAGGTATTTTCCGACCTGGAAGCGGCGCCCCTTCTATGTGCCGGAGCCATCGGTTACCGATCTCTCAGGTTAACGGGAATGGAAGACGGAAAAAATCTCGGACTCGTCGGTTTCGGCGCTTCCGCCCACCTGGTGATCCAGATGGCCAGGTACAGGTACCCGAACTCAAAAATATTCGTCTTTGCCCGGACCGAAAAGGAAAGAAGTTTTGCCAGAGAACTTGGGGCCTTTTGGACCGGGGACATGGGTGACCAATCGCCGGAAAAATTGGACTGTGCCATAGACACCACCCCCGCTTGGAAGCCGATTGTGGATGGCTTGAAAAATTTGCAAAGAGGGGGAAGATTGGTCATTAATGCTATTCGCAAGGAAGATATAGACAAAGAATTTCTTTCAAAATTAGATTACGCTCAACATCTCTGGATGGAAAAGGAGATAAAGAGCGTGGCCAACGTGGCCAGATGTGATGTAAGCGAATTTTTACAATTGGCGGCTAAAATTCCGATTCGCCCTGAAGTTCAAGAGTTCCGGCTGGAAGAGGCCAATCAGGCCTTGCTTGAACTCAAGCAAAGAAAAATCCGGGGGGCAAAAGTATTAAGGATCTGGTGATAAAACGTGCTGTTTTGGAAAAGCAAAGCCCCGGGGAAATTTCTCTTTCATAAAACCAGCCTGGCAAAAAAGTATTATTACCAATTTCCATACTTCGAAGGCGCTTGATATGATAATTAAGGCGAAGGATGGTTGAACTAAGGCGTAAGATGTTTGAAATTCCAATATTGCAAGCCTTCCCCCCGACCCCTTTGTATCTTGATCCATGTTCCTTGAGCCTTTTAATAATATGTCCCTGGAATTCTTATTGGCGTCTATATCGTCTCAAGAATTGAGTATGGTCTCCCCGGAATTCCCCAACAGAAGCAATCTGATGA
>JASEHN010000322.1 GCA_030018715.1 Thermodesulfobacteriota bacterium
AGGCGGACCTTTCCTTCCGGGCCCTTGCTCGGCTTTCATTAAAAATTCGATCAACTAATTTGGAGATGAACCAAATTTTTCTTCACGGGAGACAGAGAGGAGGAGCCATGCGGCCGGGCAGGAGAAAGAGTTTATTCTTTCTCTCCTTTTTAGTGATGGCCATTTGTTTTTGGCCGGCGCAGGCAAAGTCAGAAGGTTCCAGCGGAAAAGGAACCGGGGCTGAGCAGGCCAAAGTCACTTTTCTCCAGGGAAAGGCGGAAGTCCTGCCGAAGGGGGAAACTTCCTGGAATACCTTAAAGGCGGGCAGCTTCCTTTCGCGTGAGGACGAAGTCCGCACCGGCGAAAAGTCCCGGCTGGAAATTCAGCTTCCGGATCGCTCCATCCTGCGCTTTGAACAGAAAACGACCTTTAAAATGAAGACCGTTTTTTTTGACGTTAGCACCAATTCACGGGAAGTAAAGGTTGAGGTGCCTGTGGGAAAAACCTGGGCCAATGTCCGCAAGGTTTTTGGCCCGAAAAAAACCTTTGAGGTTGCTTCCGTAAATGCCGTGGCCGGCGTGCGGGATACCCTTTGGCGCATGAGCGTCAATCCGGATAAATCAACCCTCATTCGGGTCTATGCAGGAACGGTGGAGGTTTACAATCCGTTTGTCCAACCGGATTATAAACCGGAGGAAGGAGGTTTTCAAATTCCCCGAGAGGTCAGAGGACCCCAGGAGATTCCCCGCCCTTACGAAGAAGTAAGCAAGGAACAGTGGGAAGAGATTGTCCTCACGCAAATGATGCAGGTGACAGTTCCGGCCGTGGGCCGGCCTGAAAAACCCACGGCCTTTAAAGCGGAAGACGATCAAAAGGAAGAGTGGGTTCGCTGGAATCAAAAAAGGGATAAAGAAATAAAACTCTAAGAAATTATTTTCATCGATGCTGAATATTCCAAATCTTCTCAGTGTTTCCCGAATCATCTCCATTCCCCTCTTTATCATTCTATTAATCTATCAGTTTTACGGATGGGCCCTACTAATCTTCATTACCGCAGGGGTCAGCGATGCCCTGGATGGATTATTGGCCCGCCTTCTTCATCAACGCACGATTCTGGGCGCATATCTCGACCCGGCCGCAGACAAACTTCTTTTGGCTTCTTCTTACATCACCCTGGCCATCCTGAACATCCTTCCCGGGTGGCTCTCGGTGATCGTTATCAGCCGGGATGTAATCATCTGTCTGGGTATTTTAATCCTTTTCTTGACTTCCCACCCCCTTAAGATTCAACCATCAGTGGCCAGCAAATTAAACACGGGTTTCCAGACCGTAACGGTTGGTTTTGCCCTTTTTAGCAAATATGCTTTTCCTCTGCCTATCTTCATGGACTTTTTAATCTGGAGCACGGCTTTCCTGACAATCCTTTCCGGAGGGCAATATATTTGGAGAGGAATAAAAATATTCAGTCTGGAATAAACCCGGATTGGAGCAGGCCGGTGGCGGTAAAAAATTTGATACATGGTTTTCCTTAAAGAATGTGCCGAATCTGAAAAAGGAAAATCATTGATTTTTCATAAAACACCTTAGAAATAGGCATTAAGCCTAATATTTTGCTTGACAATTTATCCCCTTATCAGTAACAATGAATTAAATTTTGCATAAGTTGTAGGCACGTAGCTCAGGGGGAGAGCGCTACCTTGACGCGGTAGAAGTCAGGGGTTCAAATCCCCTCGTGCCTACCATAATCCCATTCTGAGGCATCTGGCAATTTAACCCACCAATTGGAAAAGGCATCATGTATATCCCCGATGATGCCTTTTCTTATTTTGCAAGGGAAATAGTAACTGATCGAAATATGGACAAAATTGAAGTTCGTTTTCCGGATGGAAACACCAAAACATACCCCAAAGGAGTTCTACTCCAAGACCTCTTAGGGGATTCACCCGCGCCTGTGCAGGTCAATGAGATCGTATCCGCGAAAATAAACGGAATTCTCGTAGATCTACACGCCCCCCTGGAGCAGGGAGGAGATCTGGAGTGGGTGAGTTTATCTTCCGCCCAGGGAACGGAAATTTTAAGACATAGCGCCGCCCACATCATGGCCCAGGCTGTGCAGAGCCTTTTCCCGGGAGCGAGGATTACTATTGGCCCGGCCATTAAAGATGGGTTTTATTACGACTTTGACTCCGAGGGCAGTTTCTCCCCGGAAGATTTTCCCCGGATTGAAGCAAAAATGAAGGAGATAATCGAACGGGATCTGCCCATCGTGCGCCGGGAAGTTTTCCGGGAGGAAGCTTTGCGTCTTTTTCAGGAGCGGGGAGAATCTTATAAAGTTGAATTAATCAATGAAATTGCTGACAGCAAAATGACCCTTTATCAGCAGGGGGAGTTTGTCGATCTTTGCCGGGGGCCTCATCTCGTTTCCACGGGCCTGGTCAAGGCTTTCAAACTCACCAGCGTAGCCGGCGCCTACTGGCACGGGGACGAACGCAATCAGATGCTCCAGAGGATCTACGGCACTGCTTTCCCTTCAGGGGAAACCCTGGAAAAGCACCTGCTGCGGCTGGAGGAAGCAAGGCGACGGGACCATCGCAAATTAGGGCGCGAACTTGACCTTTTTTCCATTCACGATGAGGCCGGAGCCGGGCTGGTGATCTACCACCCTAAAGGAGCGCTCCTGCGGATGCTTTTAGAAGACTTCGAAAAACGGGAACACCTGAAACGGGGCTACCAGCTGGTCGTCGGGCCACAAATCCTCAAGCTTGATTTATGGAAACGTTCAGGCCACTACGATCATTACCGGAATAAAATGTACTTCACTGAAATCGAGGGGCAATCCTACGGCATTAAACCGATGAATTGCCTTGCGCACATGCTCATTTATAAATCCAGGATTCGCAGTTACCGGGATCTGCCCCTGAGATACTTTGAATTAGGAACGGTCCACCGCCACGAAAAATCAGGAGAACTCCACGGGCTCCTGCGTGTTAGGGAATTCACCCAGGATGATGCCCATATACTCTGCACCCCCGATCAGTTGAACGGAGAAATCCGGGAGATATTGAATTTCGTCCGGGACGTGATGAATATCTTTGATTTCCCCTATGAGCTGGAGATCAGCACCCGTCCGGACCAGGGGACCATCGGGACGGACGAAGATTGGGAAAGGGCCACGCAGGCGTTGCGTTCCGCCCTGGATGGAGCTTCCCTCCCTTATCAAATAAACAAAGGGGAGGGGGCTTTTTACGGGCCGAAGATCGACGTGAAATTAAGGGATGCCCTGGAACGGGAGTGGCAGTGCGCGACCATCCAGTGCGATTTCGCCATGCCCGAGCGTTTTGACCTTACTTACATAGGTAAGGACGGAGAAAAACACCGGCCCGTTATGGTTCACCGGGTCATCCTGGGAGCGATGGAACGGTTCATCGGGGTGCTTGTGGAGCATTACGCCGGAGCTTTTCCGACCTGGCTGGCTCCTGTGCAGGTAATCCTGCTAACAGTGACAGATCCACAGATCCCTTACGCCGAGACCGTTTACCGGAGTTTAACGGAGGCGGGTATCCGGGTAGAGAAGGATACACGGAATGAAAAGTTGGGGTTGAAGATCAGAGAAGCCCAGCTTCAGAAAATCCCATACATGCTGGTTCTGGGGGAAAGAGAAGTCAAAGAAAACCTGGTGGCCCCCCGGGCTCGCAGCGGCAAGACCTTAAAACCCATAAAAATTGAAGAATTCATTCATCTAATAAGAATGGAAAGCCAGGTAGGAGGTGAAGCGTATAGCTAAGGAAGTTAACATCAATTGGGGCATCAGAGTTTCAGAGGTCAGGGTCATTGATGCTGAAGGCAAACAGGTCGGTATCCTGCCCCTGAAAGAAGCCATGAAAATTGCTGAGGAGCAGGGCTTAGACCTGGTGGAGGTCGCTCCGAATTCCCAACCTCCGGTATGCCGGATCATGAATTACGGGAAGTACAAATACCAGCAGAGCAAACGGACCCAGGAGGCACGGAAGCACCAGACCATCATTCTGGTTAAAGAGGTCAAAGTAAGGCCCCGAACCGAGGAGCATGATTTCCAGTTCAAGCTCCGCCACGTCAAACGTTTTCTCAGCGAAGGCAACAAGGTTAAAATATCCATGCTTTTTCGGGGCAGGGAGATTGCCCATCCGGAGTTTGGCCGGGAGCTGCTCAACCGTTTCCTGGAAGAAGTTAAAGATCTGATCGTTCTCGAGCAAGCGCCCCGGCTGGAAGGGCGCAATATGGTCATGATCCTTTCTCCCAAGCCCTGAACCTCTCTTAGGGCGTATCAAGTTAAGTGACTAAAGTGCCTAAAGTGAGCTAAAGTGCCTAAAGTTAAAAAAAGGTAACAATTTAGCGGTTTGATCCGCCTCAGGCGGACCAAAAATCCCTCCCGACCTCCCTTTTCCCTCCGGGTCAGAGACCGCTCTGGGTCGGAG
>JASEHN010000323.1 GCA_030018715.1 Thermodesulfobacteriota bacterium
TACGCCCGGGACATCGGCTTGACAATAAAAATATTTGACTGGAAGAAAAATTGCAATCGAAGCGCCGGGCTTGATTCCCGGTGGCAGGAAGTCATCATTGGCGAAGACGGAAAAACGGCTTTCAAATTCATGGATCAAGCGGCGGTCAAAACCGCCAGGGAAATCGGAGGGATGAATGAATAGAATCGAGGAATTGGAGATATTGATCAGGGCCAGGTATCCTTTGATCCTGGTGGAGACGCACGAGGAAGCCCGGGCCGAAAGCATCATAGCCGAGATCGCCAAAAAACGGGATAAAAAAATGTATTGCTGGTCGATCACCCGGGGGGTTTATCCTTACGGCCAGTCGATACAGTCCAAGAAAATAGATTCCCAGACCTGCGATCCCATTGCGGCCTTAAATGCGGTGCTGGAGATGGTGGAGCCGTCCATTTTCGCCTTTAAGGATTTGCATCCCTTTATGCAGGAGCCGACGGTGGTCAGGAGGCTTCGGGAGATAAGCCAGTATTTAAAGAACAGCTTTAAAACGCTGATCTTGGTCTCGCCGCACCTTAAAATCCCGGTGGAGCTGGAAAAGGAAATTTCGGCGCTTAACCTGGAATTGCCGGATTTGAAGGAGCTGGATCAGTTATTGGATCAGATAATCAAGGAGGTCAACGAAAAAAATGAATTAAAGATAGCCCTTGCCCCGGACCAGAAAGAACGGGTGTTGAAAGCGACTTTGGGCCTCACGTTGGATGAGGCCGAAAACGTATTCGCCAAGACCCTGGTGATGGGCGGCCGGCTTAAGGAGGAGGATATTCCGGTCATTCTGGCCGAGAAAGAACAGATAATCAAGAAATCAGGGCTGCTGGAATATTTCGGATCCGCCGAGCAATTTGGGAACATCGGCGGGCTGGAGCTTCTAAAAGAATGGCTTAAAAAGAGGAGCCTGGCCTTTACCGAAAAAGCCAAATCATTCGGCTTGTCGGCGCCCAAGGGCGTGCTTTTGATAGGCGTTCAGGGCTGCGGGAAAAGCCTTTGCGCCAAGGCCCTGTCATCGCTTTGGAGGGTGCCCCTTCTGCGATTTGATTTGGGGAAAGTCTTTTCCAGCCTGGTGGGATCGTCAGAGGAGAATGTCCGCCGAGCCATACAGGTCTCCGAATCGGTGGCGCCGGCCATCCTGTGGATCGACGAGATCGAAAAAGCGTTCGCCGGAACGCAGAGCTCCTCCTTCTCCGATGCCGGGACCACGGCCAGGGTCTTCGGCAGCTTTATCACCTGGCTGCAGGAGAAGACTTCGCCGGTGTTCGTGATTGCCACGGCCAACAACATACAGCAGCTGCCGCCCGAGCTGTTAAGAAAGGGGAGGTTCGACGAGATATTTTTTGTCGACCTGCCGAGTCGCGTCGAACGGCGGGACATTTTCACCATTCATCTGTCCAAACGGAAAAGAAATCCCAAGGATTTCGATTTAGGGCTTTTAAGCAAAGAATCGGAATCCTTCAGCGGGGCCGAGATCGAAGAGGCGATCGTTTCGGCTTTGTTCGATGTATTCGAAAAGGGGCAGGAGTTATCCACCCAGGCGATCAGCAAAGCCTTGAACGAAACCGTTCCCTTGTCCCGCACCATGCACGAGGAGATCGACGCCTTGCGGAGTTGGGCGACCGAGCGGGCCCGGAGGGCTTCTAACCCGCAGCCGGAAGAAGAGACGGCCGCCGGCAAACGAAAGCTTGAAATATAGTTTTTTGCATCTACTCCACACCCAGCTAATCGTGCTTGCCTTTTATTCCTCTTGAGGTGTATTCTTACGTACATCTCGAAGGCGCTCAACAGCTATGAAACGGGCCTGGGAAGTAAACCCATCGATCTTTCCATCGAGCCGCAGGAGAACATGCGAAGGCACTTTCTTCTGGGTGAGGGCGAAGAAACAGAAGGTTCTTCGCTGGTCAAAATGTACTCAAAAAAAATCGATAAGCTGAGAGAGGCAGATTTTATAAAATTCTGCGCTCTGCGTCGGGAGCTGATCTGCAGTGGTTTCGAGGCCTGGGTAGAGGAACTGACCGGAAGCCTGTCAATTGATGACAGAATAGAGCCCGAATGGCCATTCTGGAGCACGTCGGACCAGTATAATATAAGGAACCTCCATTATCCTGATAAAATCGAGGACGCGCTGATCTCGATGATACGGGGCGGAGCGAAAGCTGACTACAGTGTAAAGGACGGAGAGGAATATATCAAGTTCAGGTTCCAGGGAACGCGGGGTAAGGATGAAGAAAATTTCACAATGCATCTCTACCGCGATAAGATAAAGATCGAGGAGCCCCCCAAAATGCCCGAAAGAGTTCAATGAGTTCATGCAAATCGTGCACCCCCATTTCGCCATACTGGGGAAGGAAGAAGGCTGGGACCACGTGTTCGTAAAGCCGGAGCAGGAGAAAAAGATAATCGAGGCGATCCGGGCCTTCTCCTCTCTGCCTAAAAAGAGGGACTGCTAAAACATCATCCGACATTGGTCGCAACATCATTGACCTACGCGGCCTCGGGCGTCAGATGGCCGCGGGAAATGCGCCAGAATAGGCTGACCAAGCGCTTCACCACCAGATGGGACGAGATTCCCACGGTCAAGGCCTGACTGACATGTCCGAAATGTTCCATATGGACGAGATGTTCGAGAGGTTGATGAAACCTGACGATTAACCGTTTATAAAAGTATAATGCTGAAAGGCATAAAATCATGTCGGCGCTAATTTTAATCGTACCGGTGATCATCGGCGGGTGGCCGGTCTTCGGCGCCCTGGCGGCGGCCGCCGCCGCGGGCCTGGGCTTTAGGATGATGAAAGATGTCCCAACAAAAAAAATCCAGGCCGATGGGGAAAATCAGATCGAAATTGCGGATGAGAAAAGCCAGGTCATTGCAGACTCCCTGAAACCCGATGAGGAAATGGTATTTTCTGACGGCGAGGCCGCCGTCACTTTTAAAAAGGACGCCAGGGAGAAGTTTACCATCTGCGTCACCGGCAAAAATAAATCAAAGCAGGAGCTGAATAAAATCGGCCGGGCATTCATAAACAAGATAAAACAGAAGTATGCCTATCAAAAAGTGATGGCCGAGATGACCAGGCAGGGATACAACGTAGTCCAAGAGGAAAAAGAGGGCCGGAAAATCAGGTTGCTGTTGAGGAAAATGTAAATGAGCCGGTTCGAGAATCTGGAAATATCAATCAAGCCGACGCCTCCCGAGACCCGTGACAACAGAGTTTACGACGAGGTCTATTACCTTGATTTGGCAAAAAAGTCGCACCTCAACGGTGATTTTGAAACGGCGTTGAAATATTATTCCCGGTCCCTCGGTTACAAAAAAGAATCGGTGGAGGCCTGGGCCGGCCAGGTTTTATGCCTGATAGACCTGGGCGAGTTCAAAGAGGCGGCGCTGTGGGCCGAGCGGGCGATCGAAGTTGCGGGCAACAGTCCCGAGCTTTTGGCGGTCAAGGCCATGGCTTTGGGCCGCACTGGAGAGATTGAAAAAGCCTTGGGGTTCTCCGATCAGGCCGTTAAAAAAGGCGGCAAACAGCCGATTTTATGGCTTTCCCGGGCCGACGTGATGGTGGCCAGGGAATACGGCAATGCGGAGTTTTGCATCAAAAAAGCCATGGAAAGCGACCCCCACAGCGCTTTCGTGAACTTGCGAATAGCCATGATCTTGATGTCGGTCAATGAAAACGCCCCGGCGCTCAATCATCTCAAGCAGGCCTTGATAAGGGAACCCAAGAGCCCGTTTGTTTTGTATTTGATAGCCAAATGCTATCACCTTCTGGGCGTCATCGATCAGGCCGAGGAGTATTACCAGAAGGCGTTAAGGATAAAGCCCGATTTTAAGGAATGCGCCCGGGCATTGGAACAGGCTTCCGATCAGGGCATCCTGGGAAACATATATTGCAAGATGAAGAACCTATTCACAAACAGGAAAAATTAACATGGCGAAGCAGGAGCTGGAAATAATCATAGACGAGAACGGCGAAATCCAGATGGACATCAAGGGCATGAAAGGCAAGAAATGCCTGGATTTCGCCCAGATGGTGGCCAAAGCCGTGGGCGAGCTTAAGGATAAAAAGGTTAAGCCCGAATTTTACCAGCAGGAGGTGGAGCTCTCCAAGGACTTGAGGGCGAAGAACGAATGAGACCGGCTGATACTTTTCCTTCATAACCAAGGAAAGGATTTAGTGGTGGTCAGGTGAATCGATCCAGGTAATTACGATTGATTATCTAATCGACTCAGGAAATATGTTTGTTGTCTCGATCGATCCCAGACTTCGGCGTGCCTGTGCGCTGTAGCCCCGCCAATGGCAGGGCGCAATCGTGAGACCTCGGCGCGAGTCCGCCGCGGTGGGTAAACCATGCACTGAGTCCGCCAGAGGCGGGCGAATGTGTCCGGTGGAGCGTGGG
>JASEHN010000324.1 GCA_030018715.1 Thermodesulfobacteriota bacterium
GTTTATCCTGATAATCTGTGTACATCCGTGTCCAAAAAGGAATTTCCTATACAATAAATTTAAAAGCAAATTTTTAAAAAACTTTTTGCTTTTTCAATTTTGATGGTTTCGTAAAAAGTCGTGAAAGTGTCATTGCGAGCGCCAGCGAAGCAATCTCGTTTTTATAAGTGCCCGAAAATACAAGATTGCTTCGTCGTCCCGCCAATGCGGAACTCCTCGCAATGACAAGAACAGGACTTTTTACGAATTCATCAATTTTGGTCATTTGAAATTATTTAGAATTTCTATTGCCGCTGTGGTCTCTGTACTACTAACGTGCAACATCTTGAAATTCTATTAAGAAAAAATTTGGCTACAAGCTAAATGCTTTCTTTTGGTTGCGGCTACGCCGCACTGTGCCCTCTGTGGCTAAAGTTTTTGATGAAACTGGAGGAAAGAAATGGTTCATGAACATGAGGTAGTCATCGTCGGCGCGGGTATTGCCGGCCTTTATGCGGCCTTAGAGGCCAGCCGCTCCGTGGATACGGCGGTTATTTCGAAGGTTTTTCCCACCCGCTCTCATTCCATATCGGCTCAGGGGGGGACGGCAGCTCCTCTGGGAAATATGGAAGAAGACAGTTGGGAATGGCACCTTTTTGACACGGTGAAAGGGGCGGATTATCTCGGCGACCAGGATGCCCAGGAAATTTTAGTCCGGGAAGCAGTGGAAGTGGCTTATGCGCTGGAACATATGGGCTGTCCGTTCAGCCGCACCGAGGAAGGAAAGATCGCCCAGCGGGAATTCGGCGGGCATTACAGCAATCTCGGCAAAGGGCCCATTCGCAGAGCTTGCTATGCCGCGGACCGCACCGGCCATGCCATGCTCCATACCCTCTATGAACAATGCGTGAAGAACGACGTCAGGTTCTACACCGAGTTTTTCGTGCTCAATCTCCTGGTGGAGAATAATGTCTGCACCGGCGTGGTGGCCTGGGATATGCAGAACGGAGGGCTGCACGTCTTTCACGCCAAGGCCGTAATGTTCGCCACCGGCGGGTATGCCCGGGCCTGGAAAGTGAACACAAATGCCCTCTCCAATACGGGTGATGGGATGTCCATTGTCCTGCAGGCGGGCCTGCCGCTGGAGGATATGGAGTTCGTCCAATTCCATCCCACCGGACTTTATCCTTCCGGAGTTCTGGTTACGGAAGGAGCCCGGGGAGAAGGAGGGTATCTGGTCAATAACGAAGGCAAGCGTTTCATGGAGAAATATGCCCCGGCCAAAATGGAACTGGCTCCGCGGGATGTAATCTCCCGGTCGATTCAGACGGAGATCAACGAAGGGCGGGGAATCGGCGGAAAAGGATATGTCCACCTGGACCTTCGCCACTTAGGCCGTGCGGCCATAATGGAAAAACTTCCCCAGATTCACGAACTCATTTTGAAATTCTCCGGCATTGACGCAGTTACCGACTTTGTTCCCATTCTGCCCACGTCCCATTACGCCATGGGCGGGATTCCCACCGACGTGAACGGGCGGGTGGTGATGGACGCCAAAAACACGCCGGTAAACGGTTTCTATGCGGCCGGGGAATGTGCCTGCGTTTCCGTGCACGGAGCGAACCGTCTGGGTTGTAATTCCACCATGGACTGCGCAGTTTACGGAAGAAGAACTGGCCGGGCCATGGCCAGGCTCATTGGGGCAGGGGCTGAGAAAGCCGATCTTCCCAAGGATGCCCTGGAGAGGGGAAGGGCCAAATTGGAAGCATTGCTAACAGCAAAAGGAAAAGAAAACCCGGCAGCCATCCGGGACGAGCTGCAACAAACCATGATGGTCAACTGCGGGGTCTTCCGCGAGGAGAAACTCCTGAAGAAGCAACTGGAGATCATTAAATCCCTGCAGGGCCGGTTCAAAGAAATCGAGGTGGGTTACAAAGGGCAGCGGTTCAATACCGAGCTTCTCGACGCCATCGAGCTGGGCAACATGCTGGACTTCGTTGAAACCATTGTCGTCGGAGGACTGGCCCGCACCGAGAGCCGGGGGGCCCACTCCCGCACGGACTTTCCCAAACGCGATGATGCCAACTGGATGAAGCATACCCTGGCCTGGAAGACGGATTCCGGAATACGGCTGGATTACAAACCCGTGGTGGTAACCCGTTTCCAGCCTGAGGAAAGAAAATTCTAAGGAGCAGAAAAATGACGCAGACCTTTAAAATTTTCCGGTACAACCCCGACGAGGACAAAAAGCCTTATTACAAATCTTACCAGGTGGAAGTGCAGGAAGGGATGACCATTCTCGATGCTTTAAACGAGATCAAATGGAAACAGGACGGCGGCCTCACCTTCCGCCGCTCCTGCCGCCACGGTATCTGCGGGTCCTGCGCCATGACCATCAATGGCTTAAACCGCCTGGCCTGCGAGACCCAGATAAAATCCCTCGGTGGGCGGACGGTGGAAGTTGAGCCCCTGAGGCACTTCCCGGTGATTAAAGACCTGGCCGTGGATATGGAGGACTTCTACAAAAAATACGAAGCCATCAAACCCTACTTTATCGCCGGCACACCTCCCACGGATAAAGAGCGGTATCAAAGCATCGCCGACCGGAAGAAAATCGACGGATCTTATGAGTGCATCCTCTGTGGAGCCTGCACCTCGTCCTGCCCGTCCTACTGGGCCAATCCCAACTTTTTGGGACCGGCAGCTCTGCTTAAAGCCTACCGGTTTACTTTCGACTCCCGGGAGGAGGGACTGGATGAGCGCCTGCCGATTCTGAACAGCCGCTATGGGCTCTGGCGGTGCCACACCATATTCAATTGCACCATCTGCCCGAAATCCTTGAACCCCACGTGGGCCATCGGCGAGCTGAAGAAAAAGGTCGTAAGCGAGAAATATTAACCGGAGGCTACGGGGTTGAAGGTCCAAGATTTCTATCGTGGTGTCTCATAAATTAATAGGATATGTCAAAGCCGGTCCAGGGAGCCAGGCGAAAGACCGCTGCGCTTTCCAAAATGAGGCGGTGGTTCCACCTTGAAGGAGCGGGGCGAGGCTTGCTCAAAAATTCACGCAGGATATCCAAGAATTGTCGCCCCGCTGATTTCTTTGCGGAAACAAGGCCTAAGGTGTGAAATCGGCTATTGCCCAGCCGATTTTGGAGGCGCGCATCGTTCTTCCGCCTGGCTCCACGTTGAAATTTGTCAACCAAATTCTGAACCTAAACTTCCCTCGAACCCTTGAACCCTTTACGATCATGGTAAGGCTGGATTGCTGTCGGAGTGCCTATGAACATTCATGAATATCAGGCCAAGGAAATTCTCTCACGGTACGGAATAAAAACCCCGAAGGGACGAGTGGCTTTCCACCTCAAAGAAGCGGCCGCGGCCGCCCAGGCGATCGGGCCCGGACCTTATGTGGTTAAGGCGCAGGTGCATGCGGGAGGCCGTGGGAAAGCGGGAGGAATCCGGAGAGCCATGGATGCCTCTGAGGTTGCGGGCATCGCCCGGCAGATGTTCGGGACGAAGCTGATTACTCCACAGACCGGGGCGCAGGGAAAACCCGTAAGCCGGGTGCTGGTGGAAGAAAGCCTTTCCATCGCTCGGGAGCTTTATTTGGGGGTTACGATTGACCGCGGGCAGGGCAAGGTAGCAGTGATCGGGTGTTCCGAGGGCGGAGTGGATATTGAGGAGATTGGATCCCGATCGCCAGAGAAAATCCACAAAATGACTTCGGAACCGGGGTGTGGTTTTACCTTTTTTCAGGGACGCAGGTTAGCCATTAACATGGGCCTGGAAGGCGGCAACATAGGGAAGGGCGCAGCCATTGCCTTTGGCCTCTTCCGGGCATTCATGGATACTGACTGTTCTCTGGCTGAAATCAACCCTCTGGTGTTGACCGCAGCAGGTGATTTAGTCGCTCTGGATGTAAAAATGAACATTGATGACAATGCCCTGTACCGCCATCCAGAAATCATGGCCCTGCGGGACATAGAACAGGAAGATCCCCGGGATGTAGAAGCTGCCAGGCTTAATTTGAATTTTATCAACCTTCCGGGGAATATCGGCTGCGTTGTCAATGGGGCTGGCCTGGGTATGGCCACCCTGGATCTCCTTCGTTATTACAAGGGAGAGCCGGCCAATTTTTTGGATGCCGGAGCCGGAGCAACCAAAGACGTAATCCACAACGCCTTTGGCCTTCTTTGTTCCGATCCTAAAGTTAAAGGAATTTTTGTCAATATGTTCGGGGGCATCACCCGCTGCGACAGTTATGCCCAGGGAATAGTAGATGCGCTCCGGGAGAAGCCTTTGGCCATTCCTTTAGTGGTAAGGATGGAAGGAACCAACGTGGAGTTGGGCAGGAAGATTCTGAAGGAATCCGACCTGAACATCATGACCTACAAAAGCATGCGCGAAGCCGCCCAGAAAATCATCGAACTGGTAAAG
>JASEHN010000326.1 GCA_030018715.1 Thermodesulfobacteriota bacterium
AGGCGATATTCTAAGGCATCGGGACCGAAAAGGGTGAAAAGAGGGATGGCGATGGCACCAATTTTGTAAATAGCGATATGAGATAATGCCGTCTCCGGACATTGCGGGAGAAGAATGCCGACCCGATCTCCCCGCTCGATGCCGTAGGCCTTGAGGGCGTTGGCCAGCCGGTTGGAAAGCCCCTTCAGGTCCCAAAAGGTAAATTTTTCTACCTTCCCTTCTTCATCTTCATAGATTAGAGCCAGCCGGTATCTCTCCCCGGCCCATTTATCGCAGATGTCGACCCCGATGTTATAATATTCAGGGATAGGCCAGCGGAAGCTTTTATAAACCTCTTGATAGGTGTTTCTCTTTTGCAGCATGGGACGCCCCTTTAAGCCCTTTAAAAAAGAGTGAAAATGAATATCTCCCGCGGGGAGTTTGAGTTAATCGCTACCATTTTCCTACCCTTTTGTCAATATATAGCGGTTCTTTAATCCAAAATCCAAAATATTCCCTATCTCTCCTATATAATGCGCGACGAGAAGCAGTTGTTTTGATAATTCTTGGCAAGACACCATCCAGATTTTAATTGGACGAAAAAAGGACTTGGGCAGATTGAAATAATAACAAAAAGCCTTTAAGTTCAACTAATTGCATTTTAATATTGCATACTATATATATCAAATATAAATTTTTATTGACAATAATATTGTTCTGGAATATAATAAGACCATGAATAGCGAAAAGATAAAAAGTCTGCGCCTGAAACTCGGATATTCACAAAAAGAATTCGCCGCCGCGCTTGGGGTTTCCTTCGCAACAATTAATCGTTGGGAAAACGGGAAGGCCAAACCACAAAGGGATCGCATCGAAAGGATGCAATTGCTTTTAAAACAAAGTGAGCAGCGAAGTCCGCAGCCCGAACCAGTCTTCAAACAACCTCCACGATTAAACTTTGAAGGTGACCCGGACGCCATAAAGCTCGTGATAGATGCGTATAGACTTCAGAACGGGCATCTCTTTAATAAAGCGTTTGGCCTTGAGCTTTCTCGGGTTGTTCCGCTTCCCCACCAGAGGATTGCGGTCTATGAGTATCTTCTTTCGCAAAATCCCCTTCGGTTTCTTCTTGCGGATGATGCCGGTGCGGGCAAGACCATTATGACCGGTTTGTATATCCGCGAGATGATCAATCGCGGGCGAGTTTCCCGGGTAGTCATTTTCTGTCCTGCAGGCTTAACCTGGAATTGGCGGAGAGAGTTGAATCATTTTTTCGATCTCGATTTCCAGGTGCTCCGAAGTTCTGATTTTCAAAAAGGCGATCCCTTATTATCTTCTGAGCATGCAAGTTTTATTATCAGCGTCGACACGGCGGCAACGGATTTTGTGAAAGAGCGCTTAGTGTCGCCGACTATCCCAGGATTTGACCTCATTGTTTTCGATGAGGCCCACAAATTGGCATGGGGGGATCCCAAACGAAGAGACAGTCAGACCCGCCGCTACCGGCTGGCCGAAGCCCTCAGCTCTCGCACCAACCATGTGCTTCTGCTGACGGCCACCCCGCACATGGGCAAGCCTTTCCCATACTTTGCTCTTTGGCGCCTGCTGGACCCCAATGTATTCACCACTCTTGATGCCCTTCCATCCCTGGAAGCAGAAAAGCGCTCGAAATATTTTTTGCGTCGTTTAAAAGAGGAGATGGTGGATTATAAAGGACAACCCATCTACATGCCTCGTCTTTGTCAAACGATATCTTTTGAATTGAGTCCGGGGGAGCGAAATTTTTACGAAGAAGCTTCAGCCTATTTGCGCTGGAGCTACAAAACCAGCATGACCCTGAATAAAAATGCAGCGGCCATGGTCGTTGCAGTTTTGCAGCGTCGTCTCGCCAGCTCCACTTACGCCATGCTGGAGTCGCTCAAACGAAGACGCTCGCGAATCATGGAGGAGGACCTTTCTTTGCCTCCGGCCGATTCCCTTTCCCTTGAAAAGATCATAGAACACTTTGATAACAGCACCGCTGATGAAAGCGAACCGTCGGAGGATGGGCGCGAAACCGATGAACGTATTGAAGACCAGGCCCTTAATTTGGTTAAGCCGTCCACTTTGCCGCAGCGTCAGAAGGAATTAGAGTACCTGGAACGGATCATTGAACTCGGGGAAAAGGTGCGGGCTACGCTCCAGGAAACAAAGTTTATCAAATTGAGGGAGCTGATTGAATCAGCCGAATTTCAGAACGAAAAGATATTGATATTCACTGAACACCGGGACACTCTTGATTACCTGCGCCAAAGGTTTGAGGCATTGGGGTATACCGGCCAGATTGCCTCGATCCATGGAGGCATGGATGTTGAAGAACGGGAGCAACAACGGTTATTCTTCATGCCTCCCGAACTTCGCCTGTCACAGGGTAGCAAAAAAACGGATGAACGCAGTGCCCGCATCATGCTCGCGACGGATGCCGCCGGGGAAGGTATAAATCTGCAATTTGCCTGGCTCATGGTGAACTTCGATATCCCCTGGAACCCGGCCCGGCTGGAACAAAGGATGGGGCGGCTGCACCGTTTCGGCCAGAAACATAGCGAAGTGAGAATCTTTAACCTGGTCGCTGAAAAGACGCGCGAAGGAGATGTGCTGGCGACCCTTCTTTCCAAGCTGGACGAAGCGAGAAAAGAATTATGCAGCGACAAAGTTTTTGATGTAATCGGCCAGCAGCTCCAGGAGGTTTCGCTGCGGGATCTGTTGCGCGAAGCATTATTTGAAACGCCCCCCTATACCGCCCAAAAGAAACTTGAATCCATCTTTGCCACCCAAAAATTGCGGGCAACGATTGAGGAGCAGAGGAAAACGGCGTCAACGTATGGCGATGTCGCCCGCCGTCTGGGGGAGCTCAACAATGAGGTCGATGCCGAAAACTTTAATCGCCTCCTCCCCGCGTTTATCCAGAATTTTCTTGAAAAGGCGGCTCCCCGGCTGGGGATTCACCTGGAGGGAGACTTAAGCGAAATTGCCCGCTTCTCCACAGCGGGAAACGAAGGGGATTGGCTGCGCCTGCTGGCCGATCGTATTCCCAATGGCCTGCCAGAATGCCTGACGGTCCGGCGTGAGACTGATTTCCTTGATGTGAATGCCGATCGATGCTCTTTTCTCAGGCCGGGGGAAATAATTTTTGATTCCTTTTGTCATGAGACGATTCGACGATTTCAGGAAGATGTAACCAAAGGGGCTGTATTCTGTGATCCGGCCGCGGAGAAACCGTATTACGCCGCAGTTTATCTTTGCCAGATCGGAGAGTCCTGCCGGGGGGTAAAATCGGGATCGAACGGCGGGATTAATAAACTGTTGGATCGAAAATTAATCGGCTTAAGATGGGATGAAACCGGGGACTTTAATCTCTGCCCCCCCAATCATTTACTGGCTCTCTTGGCGGCGCCGCCTTCTTTGGTCTGGAAGGCGGGAAACCTTCTCCTCAACCCGGAAGATCAAGCGGCGAAAGCGGATGTTTACGCCCGCATGGAGGCCGAATCTACTTATTTACAGCAAATGCGGAAAGCCCTCCAAACAGAAACACAATCCCACCTTGACGATATCATGCGCGGCCTTGATCTTCGCAGCGGTAAATTGGCAGAGGAAAGAAGCGAGCTTTATCGGAGAGTGCGCCTGGGGGATACTGCTTCAAATGAAGAGCTTGAAAAAGTGAAAAAAGAGCAGGCTCAGCTTGAAGAAGAGAAAGCCGAAATCCTTTTATATGAGCAGAGAAGGCCGGACCTCCTGGAAATCATCAAAATGGAGCGGATTGCTATTGCCTTGGTCATTCCGGACCCGAGCCCCGTAGCCCAGGAGACTTACGACAAAAATATCGAAGCAATGGCCATGCGCATCGCCCGTAATTTTGAAGTGGATCGCTATAAAGCCCGCGTATTTGATGTTTCCTCGCCCCACCTTGCCAGAGGATATGATCTGGAAAGCCACCGGGCAAACGGCGAAAAAGTGGTGATTGAAGTGAAGGGCCGGGCCGGACGCGGGCCGGTTCAGTTAACCGAGAATGAATGGCCAACGGCCGTAAATGTGCGGGACCGCTATTGGCTTTATGTAGCCGTCGATTGCGCCACAAACCCCAGGCTTTATCGCGTCCAGGACCCCGCGTTCAAATTGGCGGTAAAAAGCCGACAGAGTTTTACCATTAATATCGGAGACGTGATTCGGGAGGCGGAGCAGGATTAACGAGATAGGATGAAGGCGCAAGGCCAAAGGAGAAAAAATGGGGAAGGAAGTGAAGCCGGTTAAACGAGGGGCTATTCCTGCCATCCTGCCGGAGATCCGATCTCTGATCGAGACGTCCCGGCACCATGTTGCTGTAACTGCTAACCTGGCCTTGGTCAATCTTTATTGGAATATCGGGCAAGTTATCACCAGGGATATCCAGA